>DATJGC010000215.1:0-5391 GCA_035495345.1 Chitinophagaceae bacterium
TGATGGTAAAAATGGCAGCTGTTTGCATGGTAATGCAATTTGGTGGTACCTGAAGGTAAGTTATTTCCTGATTTTTTTAAAGGCATTGATGAGCCCGTTGGTAGAGCTGTCGTGACTATGCACCGGTGCATCATCCTTTAATTCAGGTAATATTTTTCCTGCCAGTTGTTTGCCCAGTTCAACACCCCATTGATCGAAGCTGAAGATATTCCAGATAACCCCCTGCACAAAAATCTTATGCTCATAGAGCGCAATCAGCTGCCCGAGTGTAAACGGCGTTATCTCTTTTACCAGGAATGAATTGGTGGGCCGGTTGCCTTCAAATACTTTATGCGGCGCCAGTTGGTCAATGGCGGCGGCGGGCATCTTTGCTTTTTCAAGTTCTTCCCTTAC
The DNA here is from genome assembly GCA_035495345.1 of Chitinophagaceae bacterium. Classification (GTDB taxonomy): domain Bacteria; phylum Bacteroidota; class Bacteroidia; order Chitinophagales; family Chitinophagaceae; genus JACMLD01. The sequence continues at coordinate 394 of DATJGC010000215.1, forward strand.
GGCGGCCTCGGTCTTTCCGTTCATCAGGGCCTGTGTTTGCGCAAAGAAATTAGACAGCAGCTTGTTGTGATGATCACCAATGGGGTTATGGCTGATGGCGGGCGCTATAAAATCACAGGGAATCAGCAAGGTTCCCTGGTGGATGAGCTGGTAAAAAGCATGTTGCCCGTTGGTGCCGGGTTCTCCCCAGATAACAGAACCGGTTTGGTGATCAACGCGTTCATTGGTTCTGGTAACAGATTTGCCATTGCTCTCCATATTGCCCTGCTGAAAATAGGCCGCAAAGCGGTGCATGTATTGGTCGTACGGAAGAATGGCTTCGCTCTGACCGCCAAAAAAATTACTGTACCATACGCCCAGCAAGGCCATGATCACCGGTATATTTTTTTCTGGCGGCGTATTTTTAAAATGAAGATCCGTATTGTGCGCACCTGCCAGCAGCTGCTCAAAATTATCATAGCCAATGGTGAGGGCAATAGACAAACCGATGGCGCTCCAGAGAGAGTAACGGCCGCCCACCCAGTCCCAGAACGCAAACATATTGGCCTTGTCTATCCCAAACTGCACCACATCTTTTTCATTGGTAGAGAGCGCGGCAAAATGTTTGGCAATATGCTGTTCGTCCTTGGCTGATTGCAGGAACCATTCACGCGCGGTATGGGCGTTGGTCATGGTTTCCTGGGTGGTAAATGTTTTGGATGCAATCAGGAAAAGCGTTTCTTCTGCATTTACTTTTTTAAGTGTTTCTGCAATATGGGTGGCATCTACATTAGAAACAAAGAATGGTTGCATTCCTTGTTTCCAGTAAGGTTTAAGGGCTTCGGTAACCATTACCGGGCCCAGGTCGCTGCCGCCAATACCAATGTTTACAATATAACGGATAGGCTTACCCGTATATCCTTTCCACTGGCCGCTGTGTACCTGCTGGCAGAAATCGCGCATCTGCTGCAACACTTTTTTTACGGCGGGCATCACGTCCTGGCCATCACTGTAAATAGGATTGCCCTGCAGGTTCCGCAGCGCAATATGCAATACGCTCCGGTTTTCAGTTTCGTTTATTTTTTCGCCGCTGTACATGGCGTTGATGGCTTCTGGAAGGCGGCATTCTGCGGCCAGGTTTTGCAATAGCTGCAAGGTAGTAGCGGTAACAATGTTTTTAGAATAATCAAAAAGGATTTCTCCCAGCTGTGAGGAGTATTTATTAAAGCGGTCTGGGTCACTGGCAAAAAGATCACGCATGTGCGTGGCCCTCATTTCATGGTCATAATGATGCTGTAACTGTTGCCATGCGTTGGTGCTGCCGGGATTGATTCTTGGAAACATATCTGAGCGTTATTTGAAAAGCATTATAAAAAAGGGTTTGACCAGCCATCATTGTGCTGACTGCAAAAAGACATTCACTTAATGACCTGCAATGTAAATTAAAATAAAAACCGCGCAAAAGTTTAGGCAGCTGTAAAAGCAAAGGCGCAAAGAAGAATATTCTTTGCGCCTTTACAATGTTGGCCGATCGGTTAAACTGTTGGTTATACTATTCTCGTTAATGTTGTATTTTTTTTACCGCTTCAATAATCTTTGGTACCACTTCAAAAGCATCGCCCACAATACCATAGTCTGCCGCTTTAAAGAACGGTGCTTCGGGGTCTTTGTTAATTACCACAATCACTTTGCTGCGGTTTACGCCGGCAAGGTGTTGTATGGCACCTGAGATACCAATGGCAAAATAAAGATTGGGTGCAATAGCAAGGCCGGTTTGGCCCACGTGTTCATGGTGTGGGCGCCAGCCGATATCTGCTACCGGTCTGCTGCAGGCCGTGGCGGCATGCAGTAAGTGGGCGAGTTCTTCTACCATGCCCCAGTTTTCGGGGCCTTTTAAACCACGGCCAGCACTTACCACCACTTCGGCTTCTGCCAGCGAGATTTCTCCGCTTACCTTGTTCACCGCCGTTACCTTCACTTTACCGCTTTCTACCGGAACATCCAGGTTGGAAACAGTGGCCTTGCCGCCGGTAGTAACGGTTTTATAGGCGTTGGGGCTTAAGGATATGATCTTTATGGGCGTGGTCACGGATATATTGGCAAAGGCCTTTCCGCTAAACACATTTTTCTTCACCACAAAACCATTGGAGGTATCGGGCAATGCTACGGCGCCGGCTACCAGGCCTGCTTTCAGACGAGCAGAGAGCCGGGGCGCAATGGCCCTGCCATCTACATTGTTAGAAAAAATGATGACGGTGGCTTTGCTGGCGGCAGCGGCAGCAGCAATTACGCGGGTATACACCTGGGCATCAAATTGGTTGAGCGCGGGATTATTGACATGATGGATGGTCTGTACACCGTAATTGCCCAGCGCAGAAAGGTCTTCCTCGGTGCTGCCCAGTACCACGCCTTCGGCGGGCAGGTTTAACTGGCTGGCAATGGCCGCGCCATAGCTAATGGCTTCCAGCGAAGCTTTTTTTACATGGCCTTCAGCCTGGTCGATAAATATTAAGACGCTCATGTGAAAATATTTTAGTGCTAAAGATGATCTGTTTCAAAATTTTCTTGCAGGCGGGTAGCTGGTAGAGCAGCGCCTTGCCACTAGATAATTTTTGCTTCTTCGTGCAGTAACCTCACCAGTTCTGCCGGATTATCTGCCGGCACCAGCTTTACACCAGCCTTGGCGGGCGGCAATCCAAAACCAGCCACACTGGTGAGTGCTTCAATGGCCACGGGCTCTTTCACCTTTAGCGGCTTGGTACGCGCGCCCATAATGCCCTTCATATTGGGGATGCGTTGTTCTGCCATACCTTTCTGGCAACTAACGGTGAGGGGTAGGCTTACTTCATTCACTTCTTCGCCGCCTTCTATTTCGCGGGTAATGGTGGCGGTGGTTCCGTTGAGCTCAAGTTTGGTGGCCAGTGATACAAAGGGCAGGTCAAGCAATTCTGCCACCATGCCGCCGATGGCTGAGCCGTTGTAATCAATGGTCTCTTTACCGGTAAAAATAAGGTCGTACCCGCCCTCCTGTGCTACCGCTGCAATCTGCGAGGCAATTACAAAGCTATCGTGACTATCACTGTTCACCCTGATGGCTTCATCACCGCCCAGCGCAAGTGCCTTGCGGATGATGGGGTCTGCATCTGCAGCACCAACGGTTACCAGGTGTATGACTACAGAAGAATCTTTCTCTTTTAATTCGATGGCCCTAACCAGTGCGTACCATTCATCATAGGGATTGATGATCCACTGTACACCGGCTTCGGCGAATTTCGTATTGTTATCTGTGAAGGCTATTTTTGCCGTGGTGTCCGGCGTTTTGCTGATGCAGACGAGTATCTTCATGGAAGCAAGTTTTAAATAAAGATAGAAAGTTGTTTATGCAACTAAAACAAAGATAAGCAGGGGTCGTTATATTTCAAACAGTTGATAAAAAATAATTGTGCGGTAATGGACAGGATAGCGCGTATCAGGGAAATGCTGGTAAAGACACCCGGCGACGATTTTTTGCAGCATGCGCTGGCGCTGGAGTATGTAAAAAACGGGGATGATGCCGCCGCCAAAACAATGTTTGAGCAGATACTCATCAACAACCCCGGTTATATCGGTTCTTACTATCACCTGGGTAAGCTGCTGGAAAGAACAGGCGATACGCAGGCAGCCATTCAATGGTATGAAAAGGGGATGGCAGCAGCAAAAGCAGCGGCAGACCAGCATGCATTGAATGAACTAAGGGCCGCGCATGAAGACCTGGTTTTTTAAACCTTCTGCAGAAGGATTTCACCTACTTACAACACATTCATGCAGCTTCTTTCTTCTTTTCAACAATTTATAGCAGCCGAAAACCTTTTTAGCCGCCATGATCGCTTATTGCTGGCCGTTAGCGGGGGCGTAGATTCTGTGGTCTTGTGTGCGCTTTGCCATGAAGCAGGCTACAACTTCAGCATACTGCACTGCAATTTTATGTTACGGGGCGCAGAGAGTGATGAAGATGAAATCTTTGTACAGGCAATGGCCGCGCGCTATGGCGTGGACTTTCACACAAAAAAATTTGACACCGCCGCCTATGCAAAGGAGCACAAGTTATCCATACAGGTAGCTGCCCGCCAGCTACGCTATGCCTGGTTTGAAGCATTCATGCAGGAGCAACATGCATTGGAGCCTGCGGGCAACCCGCCCCGGCATTTACTTACTGCCCACCACCTTGACGATAATATCGAGACCATGCTCATGAATTTTTTTAAGGGAACCGGTATTGCAGGTTTGCGGGGTATTCAACCAAAACACGGAAAGATTGTGCGGCCCCTGCTCTTTGCGCACAAAGAACGCCTTCTTCAATTTGCACAGGAACAACAACTGGCCTGGCGTGAAGACAGCTCAAACCAGTCTGATAAATACACGCGCAATTATCTCCGTCACCAGCTACTGCCCTTGCTAAAAAATATCTACCCGCAGGTGGAAGAAAACCTGGCGCATAACCTCAGCCGCTTTAAAGAAACTGAGATCCTTTACCAGCAAGCAGTGCAGTTACACTTAAAGAAACTATTACTGAAGCGTGGCGCCGAATGGCATATTCCGGCACTGAAGCTCAAGAACAGCGTTCCGCTGGCGAGCATTGTATATGAAATCGGCCGGCATTTTGGTGTTACACCAGATCAAACCGGTGACATCATTGCATTGCTGGATGCACCCACGGGTCGTTACGTGCCCTCTGCCACACACCGCATTATCAAGAACCGGCAATGGCTCATCGTCTCTCCACTGCAAACGGAAGAGGCTGGTGTTATTGTCATTGATAGCCCCAAGGGCAGTATCGAATATGCGCAAGGGACGCTTACATTGCAGCTGCTGGCAGAACGGCCTGCTGTAATTCCTGCAGACCCTTTTGTTGCTGCGCTGGATGCCAGCGAAATTGCGTTTCCGCTATTGCTGCGCCGCTGGAAGGCGGGCGATTATTTCTACCCGCTGGGCATGAAAAAAAAGAAGAAGCTTTCGCGCTTTTTTATTGATGCTAAATTA
>DATJGC010000216.1:0-4847 GCA_035495345.1 Chitinophagaceae bacterium
ACAACCAATAAACAATGTAAATAAAAGGCCACCTCAACAAGAGTGGCCTTTTATTTATCGCTTGTACTATTTCTTTTACTGGCTGCGTGGTTGTACCAATCGCTGTTTTTATTTATTGATAATTACTTCCGCGCCCAATGCATTAACACCTGTACCATTTACCTTGCCTTTGGCAAAAATAGTGTAGATCAGTCCGCTGGAAAACGAGATATTGTTGAGGGTAAGAAGCGGTGCGATATTGTTACCGCTGCCTGCCAGCTTAATCTTTACAGTATAAACACCGGCATTAACGCTGATGAAATTTCCCTTGGCACTGTTTGCTACATTGTCTGCATAAGACCGGTTGGCAAATACCACCGAATCATTGGCCAGGATATCTACTGCCAGGTTCACCGGGCTGAGGTGAAAAAACCTGACCTTGGCCTTGCCACTGGCGGGCGCAGCTAAATCATCTTCTACCGCAAACAGCTTTGCCTTCCCCGCTGCTACCGTATCATAACTGAACACAGAATAAGATTTTCCTGAACCAATGCCATAACTGCCACTCGACAATGGATTAATGGTATTTGCTGCGGCTACTTTCACGGTGTAGTTGCCGGGTTTGAGCGTGAGATAGCCACTATTACCAGGATAGCTTACCGAAGATTGCGTGTTTAATTTTACATCGTTAAAATAAAAATCGTAGGGTACACTATCTCCGGGCGAGGCGTTCACCAGCATCACATGAGCATCCTGCTGCGGTGCCGGATCATCTTTTTTACATGCTACAAACAACAGGGCAGCCATTACACCGCCAGCAAAGGCTTTCACAAACTTCTTCTTCATGATTTCATTTTAATGGTAAGAGAGAAAAGATAACAACTGCAGTTTTACAACTAATATGCCAATGAAATTTTATAAGGAAAGAAGTATAATACAGCTGCTTACCACAAAAAAAAGCGGTCCGCCCAGGCCGACCGCTTTTGTAATCTCGTAAGTCTTTGGAAGGTATGTAGTTTTATTTGCCCAGTTCTTCAATAACATGTCCAACATTACCATTGGGCATTTGTATGTGCAGCAGGGCCGCAATACTGGGGGCTATATCCGTCATATAGGTAGTGCGGTTTGTTTTTCCGTGCTTAATATTCCAGCCGTAGAAAAGCAATGGAATATGCGTATCATAAGGGTTCCAGGTGCCATGCGTGGTACCAGTCTTACTATACCCTTCAAACCAGCCGCTGCTAAGCACCACCTGCACGCCCCCGCTCCGTTTAAAGTAATAACCGTTTGCAATCATTGATTTAATGGGCTCAGGCACTGGCGAATTGCCCAATGCATCTACATCTACCGCGTATAGTATACCGGGCTGTTGTTGCAGGTATTCAACAACGCTTTTTTTAATAGCGCTGTAGTCTAGATGTGCCGCATAAATTTTAGCAAGGTTAAAATTTACCTGGTAATTCATGATAGAACGTATCAGCCCTTGCGTATTAAATTGCTGCGCCAGTTGTTTGTTAAGCGTATCCACCAGGGGTTTTCCATACCAGAATTCCGCAGGTAGCTGGTGTTCCTGCATAAAATTAATGGCATGGGCTGCGCCGTGATCAGCTGAAAGAAAAACCATCCATTGTCCTTTGCCCAGTTTTGTATCCAGCAATTGAAAAAGGCTGGCCAGCTCTTTATCAAGTCGCAGGTAGGTATCTTCTACTTCTATTGAGTTAGGGCCAAACATATGTCCTACGTAATCGGTAGACGCGCAATTGATGGTAAGAAAATCTGTGGCACTGCCACTGCCCAATTGATAAGCATCCAATGCCGCCCTTGCAAACTCAAGCGTGAGTGAATTGCCAAAGGGTGTAGAACGAAGTGTACTGCGGTTCTTTTTGTAAATCTCGTTCATAGCATGCGGAAAGCTGCTGCTGGTTTCTCCTGTAAACTTGCCTTCATAGGGCCGGTCGTCTGCATCGCTGTTGGTATACGTATTAATAGGGTATAGTGTGTTCCAACCATTCTCCAGTAATTTTTCCGGGCGCTTGCTGTTGTTAAATGCGTTTACCCATTCAGGTAATTGTGGCATATAATAGCTGCTGGTAATAAAACGTCCGCTGGGATCATCAAACCAGAAAGCGGCATTGGCCAGGTGACCACCCGGCAATATGGAAGCCCTGTCTTTTAATGATACTGCTACCACCTTTGATTGAAAGTTAGTGGCCAGTCGTAACTCATCCGTAATGGTAGACACCAGCAAATTGCGCGGAGACATTTTGCCTTCCGGAGATTCGCTGCCTACAGACTGCACGGTGCTGTCGCTGGTGCAATACAATGTTTTACCGGTAAGCTGTTCGGTCCAATCATTGCCCGCAATACCATGCAATGCCGGAACTGAACCGGTAAAAATAGTACTGTGGCCAACTGCAGTATAAGAAGGAAGGTAATTGATCAGTGTATTCTCACAGGAGAAACCCTTGTTGATAAGTCGTTTAAAACCACCTTCTCCATAGCGGTTATAATAGCGATAGAGATAATCCCAGCGCATCTGGTCTACTACAATACCCACCACCAATTTTGGACGTTGCAGCGCCTGGCCAGCAGTGGCGGCCTGTTTTGGCTGGGCCTGAACAAAGCAGATAGAACAACACAGTAGAACTAAGAACAAAGCTCGGTGCATGAAAAAAAATTTGCCACAAATGTAGCCCAATGAGGGTAAGTGCACTATTAAATAAGGATGAAATTGAACAGGTGGTTGGCAACAACGCAACGCTCAAAACCTGTTTGCAGCAACACTGGCAGCTTGGCTTTTTGGCTGAATACTTTATCTTTGGCGCATCCAGCAAAATATACCAAACAAAGCACTATGGCAGATGTTTTTGAAAAGTTAGTAAAGGATGGCGGCCCCATTGGCCAGCATATGAAGAGAGCTCACGGTTATTTTACTTTTCCAAAATTAGAAGGCGAGTTGGGCAGCAGAATGATGTTCAGGGGCAAGGAAAGAATTGTATGGAGCCTTAACAATTACCTTGGCCTGGTAAATCACCCTGAAATAAGAAAGATTGATACCGAAGCGGCCGCACGCTGGGGCATGGGTAACCCTATGGGGGCGCGCATGATGAGCGGCAATACCAGTTACCATGAAGAACTGGAAAAAGTGGTAGCCGCTTTTGTACAGCGTGAAGATGCTATGCTTTTGAATTTTGGTTACCAGGGCATCATGAGTTGTATAGATGCATTGGTAAACCGCAGGGATGTAGTGGTGTATGATGCAGAAGCGCATGCCTGTATTGTAGACGGTGTTCGCCTGCACATGGGCTATAGCTACAAATACAAACACAATGATGTGGCAGATTTTGAGAAACAGCTTGAGCGCGCCACGAGGATGATTGAAAAGACCGGCGGCGGGATATTAGTGATTACAGAAGGTGTTTTTGGCATGAGTGGTAACCAGGGTAAGTTAAAAGAAATAGTGGCCCTGAAAGAGAAATACCAGTTCAGGATCTTAATTGACGATGCACATGGTTTTGGTGTAATGGGCCCCACCGGTGCCGGCGCAGATGAAGCGCAGGGATGCCAGGAAGGTATTGATTTGTATTTCTCCACTTTTGTAAAATCAATGGGCAGCATTGGTGCTTTTATTGCCGGACCAAAAGATGTTTTATCTTACCTGCGTTACAATACCCGCTCACAGATTTTTGCCAAGAGCCTGCCACTGATAATTGTTGAAGGAATGTTAAAGCGCATGGAGATGTTGCAGACCATGCCTGAGCTGAGGGAGAAGTTATGGTACAATGCCAACAAATTACAGCGCGGACTTACAGAAAATGGTTTTGACATTGGCACAACCAACACCATGGTAACACCGGTGTATATGAAAGGAGATATTCCGGAAGCCACCGCCATGGTGCACGATCTCCGCGAGAATTACGGCATTTTTTGTTCCATTGTAGTTTACCCGGTGATCCCGCGCGGACAAATCATTTATCGCCTGATACCTACTGCCGCCCATACAGATGTTGATATTGAGGATACCTTACGCGCTTTTACCGCTACCAAGAAAAAACTGGATGAAGGCCGTTACCGTGCCGCAGATATACCCGATATGGCGGAAGTGAATAGTTAAGGCCGGGCTGAAGCCTGAACATGATAGAACATTTATTATCCGGATACCACAACCCTTCCTGCAGGAAGGGTTTTTTAATGGGCTGATGCATCTGTATAAACCATAACAGCATCGTATTAACAAAAAAAATCCCGCCTTTCGGCGGGATGCACTAATCAAATACCATTAACCATTAAACCTTATCCTATGAAAATTCAAATATAAGATGTTGAACCAATAAAACTGGTTGCATCGGGAAATATTTTTTTACCCACTTACCTTAAGTTGATCAATGTCAATGCAGGTAAAGAGAGTGGAATGAAAGAGGAAGAATGAGAAAAAATGAGAAAGAAAGAGAGAGATTGGATGGAGGCTGCGCAAAAAAAAAGGGCCAGGATAGACATCCAGCCCGTTTTAATCCAATATCCTATGAAAAACCTATCTATCAGACAGTAGGCGCATCTTTATCGTTGCATGCCGGCAAAAAAAAGGCCCCGATAGAAATCGCGGCCGTTTCAATCCAATATTCTATGAAAATCAATTATACTTTCCAAAATCTTTGCCAAAGCCTACCACTCGCCTTTAAAGGATTGACGGTAAGCCTCAAAGGGTTGCTTTCCGTATTTGCCTTCGCCAAAATAACGCACTATCAGTTCAAGGTCTTTTGGCTCCAGGTAACCCGGAACTGGCTGTGGCCCACTGTTGTCTGTAGGCAGAATGATGGTGGTGGGAAATGATAATTGCCCGTACGTTAAAAAAATGGCAAAATCATTGG
>DATJGC010000217.1:0-10538 GCA_035495345.1 Chitinophagaceae bacterium
GGCATCAGGGTCTTAATGAGTTCTACGCGTTCCTGGTAGAGTTCTTTTTTGTAGCGGCGGCGCATCAACCCCAAAATTTTATTGCTGCCGCTTTGCAGGGGAATATGAAAATGCGGCATGAAGCGCGCGCTGTTGGCTACAAAAGCAATGATATCATTGCTGAGTAAATTGGGTTCAATAGAAGAAATCCGGAACCGGTCGATTCCCTCCACCTGGTCCAGCGCCTGCACCAACTGGTAAAAATCCTCCTGCTGGCCCCTGCCGTCGGCGCCTTTGCCAAAATCGCCCAGGTTTACCCCGGTGAGGATAATTTCTTTTACGCCCCTGGCTGCCAGCGAAGTGGCAGTGTTTACCACGTTGGGAATGCTATCGCTCCGGCTTTTGCCACGGGCCATGGGGATGGTACAAAAAGAGCAATTATAACTGCAGCCATCCTGTACTTTTAAAAAACTCCGGGTTCTGTCGTTCACCGAAAAGGAAGCATTAAAACCGGTAACGGTATCAATATCGCAACTGCAGATTTTGGCGGCATTTCCCTTGCTCAGTTCACGGATATGCTCCACAATATTAAATTTCTCCGCGGCACCCAGTACCAGGTCTACACCGGGTATGGCAGCAATTTCTGCGGGCTTTAACTGCGCATAACAACCGGTTATCACCACCAGGCTCTCGGGCCAGGAGCGTTGTATGCGGCGCACCAGGTGGCGGCATTCCTTGTCTGCATTATCTGTAACCGAGCAGGTATTGATAACATAAAGATCCGCCTGTTCATCAAACGCCACTTTATCAAACCCCGCTGCCTCCAACTGCCGGGCAATGGCCGATGTTTCTGAAAAATTCAGCTTACAACCCAGTGTATGAAAGGCCACTTTTTTTGCCGTTGTCATGGCTGCGAAGGTAAGGCTAAGCGGTTAAAGAGAAAAAGGGGCTAAGAGGTAGAAAGAGAAAAAGGGCTAGGAGATAGAAAGAGATAAGGAGGCTAAGAGATAGAAAGAGATAAAGAGGCTAGAAGGTAGAAAGAGATAAAGAGGTTAGGAGAGAGGGGGTTAAAAGAGATATAGAAATTAGGGTGCTTTGTTATTCCCAAACGCAACAAACATTACATTTGACAGTGCGCGTGCAACGCAGGTTGCAGTGATGTTGAAGCCAGCCATTATGCATGCGGTGGCTGGTAGCGCAGCAAAAATTAACCATCGTAGATACGAATATGAAAAAAGCCCTTCCGTATATTTTCCTGGCTGTACTGGTGATTGTTGCCCTGCTTATCAAGCGGTGTAACAATACGCCCCCTGGCCGTTCCGTTGCACCCAGCACCACCCGCAAGGATGATGAGAATGTAAACCGCAACCGGGGGCTCGACAGGCGGGTTCGTTTTCTCGACTACACCCAGCACGCCAAATGCCGCATGGAATGCCGTCATATTACACAGGAAGAAGTACAGTATATTTTACAAAACGGACAAATCAACTACCGCAAGAGCGAAGCCCAGGCCAGGCCTTGTCCTACCTACGCCCTTGAAGGCTATTCTCCCGATAAGCAGCACCTGCGCATTGTATTTGCCCAATGTGATACCAAGACCAAGGTGGTCACCTGCATTGATCTTGACACTGAATTTGAATGCCATTGCCCGGGTGATGAAAATAAACACGAGCGCTAAGCAACTCTTATGAAAACTTTCCCGCGCTTTCTCCGTGTGCTGTACAGCGTCTATGCCATCACCAGCTTTGTTCTCCTATTACTCATCATCTTTCCGCTGGTATTGGTTGCCTCCCTGTTTGGAAAGATTCGCGGTGGCAATATTATTTACCAGATCTGCGGGCTTTGGGCCGATGTATGGTTTTTGCTGATTGGCCTTCGTGCGCAAAAGACCCTGCAATCAGACGCGCCGCGGAAAGATCAGCAATACATTTTTGTGGCCAATCATATTTCTTACATGGATATACCCATGATAGTAAAAACCATTCGCCAGCCTACGCGCGCCCTGGGCAAGGCAGAGATAGCCAAAGTACCCATCTTCGGGTTCCTGTATCGCTACGGCGCCATCATGGTAGACAGAAGCAATGCGGAAGCACGTAAGAAAAGTGTACTGCAGCTTAAATCAGTGCTTAGGAAAGGAATTTCTGTTTTTATTTTTCCCGAAGGCACTTTTAATGAAACCGGGCTTCCGCTCAAAGAATTTTATGATGGCGCCTTCCGTATTGCCATTGAATCACAAACACCTGTTTTGCCAGTGGTATTTCCCGATACCGTAAAACGGCTTCATTTCAGCAGCGTTCTTTCTTTCACCCCGGGTAAAAGCAGGGCCATCTTCCTGGCGCCCGTACCCGTGGAAGGCTTAACGGCCGAGGACATGCCCGCCCTGAAAGAAAAAGTCTTCCACCTGATGCAGGCAGCACTGGTGAACGCCCATAACAATTAGTAGCCATCACTTGTTACCATATAACAGCCGCGCTGCGGGCAACCATTCAATTGTACCACAAACACACGATATTTGACCGGCAGGAGACATCAACCTAAAGAAAAACGGATTGGAAGAAAACACTATTAATAACAATGAATTGTTTACCACCCGGCCCAGCAGTTATGCGGAAGTAATTATACCGCTGGCACTGCCGCGCAACTATACCTGGGCCGTGCCTGCAGCGCTGGAAGGCCAGGTAAAACTGGGTTGCCGGGTAGAAGTGGTACTTAAAAATAAAAAGTATGCAGGCATTGTAAAACGCCTGCATGCAGACGCACCCGAAGCCTTTGTACCAAAAGAAATCATCAATGTGCTGGACAATGAGCCGATTGTTTTTCAGCAGCAGCAAAGTCTCTGGCAATGGATGGCCAATTACTATCTATGCAGTGAAGGCGAGGTAATGCAGGCCGCGCTGCCTACTCATTTCAAACTCAGCAGCGAAACCGTATTGTTGTACAATGAAGAGGCGGGTGATGATTTCAGTCATCTGGATAACGAAGAATTTTTGGTGGCAGAAGCATTGCTCATAAAAAAAGAACTGCAACTGGCCGAAGTACAACAATTGCTGGATGCCAACCATGTTTACCCCGTTATAAAACGTTTGCTGGATAAGCGCATTTGCTTTGTATGGGAAGAACTCAAGAACCATTATACCGAGAAGAAGGAAACCTACGTCCTTCTCAACCCGCAATACAATACAGATGATCAATTGAGTGATCTGCTGAATAACTGGGGCCGCGCCCCCAAGCAAATGGAATTGCTGCTGGCCTTTATCCATTTATCTAAAACCAACGGCGAAGTAACACAGGCGGAATTACTAAAAAAATCCGGCGCTTCCGCCGCACAGTTGAAAGGGCTTACAGAAAAAAATGTTTTGCTCACGGAGAAAAAGTCTGTAGACCGACTCAAACAATTGCCAAAACATATTCAACTTGATTTTGAATTAAGCGCCCCGCAGCAGTTAGCATTGCATGAAGTACGCAACGGCTTTGCAGAAAAAAATGTTTGCCTGCTGCATGGTGTTACCTCCAGCGGTAAAACGCAATTGTACATGAAGCTGATGGAGGAAGCCCTGCAGAAAGGACAACAGGTATTGTACATGCTGCCTGAGATTGCCCTAACGGCGCAGGTTATACGCCGTTTGCAGAAACATTTTGGCGGATATATACTGATCTATCACTCCAAGTTCAGCCAGAATGAACGAGTGGAAATATGGAACAAGGTGCGTTCTGGCGAGGCAAGAATTGTACTCGGCGCCCGCTCTTCGCTGTTTCTCCCTTTCGCAAAACTAGGACTGGTTATTTGCGACGAAGAACATGACCCCTCTTACAAACAACAGGATCCCGCACCACGGTACCATGCACGTGATGCCGCCATCTACTTTGCTTCACTGTTTGGCGCTAAAGTGCTGCTGGGCAGTGCCACGCCATCAGTAGAAAGTTATTTCAATGCCACCGCCGGAAAATATTTTTTAGTGCAACTGCTGGAAAGATTTGGGCAGATGCCCATGCCCGGCATAGAATTGATTGATACCCGCCAGGTTAAAATGCCGGATAAATCAAAAGTGATCATATCGCCCGCATTGCAGGAAGCCATTGCTCAAAGCCTGGCAGGTAACCACCAGGTAATTCTTTTCCAAAACCGGCGCGGCTACTCACCCTACCAGGTTTGCCAAACCTGCGGATGGATTCCGCATTGCAAACAATGCGATGTATCACTCAGTTACCATAAGACAAAAGGCAAACTGCTTTGTCATTATTGCGGTACCGTTTACCCGCTGGTGCAAACCTGTGAAGCCTGCGGCAATCATTTGTTTGCGCAACAGAATTTTGGCACCGAAAAGATTGAAGAAAGCCTGCAGGAATTATTTTCACAGGCAAAGATTGCGCGCATGGATGCGGACAGCATAAAAGGAAAACATGGGCATGATGCGCTGATACAACAATTTGAACAGCGGCGCATAGACATACTCGTAGGTACGCAGATGGTAGTAAAGGGACTGGATTTTGAGAATGTAGAACTGGTAGGTATCCTTGATGCCGATGCTATCCTTGGTTTCACAGACTTCAGGGTGAATGAACGCGGCTTCCAATTAATGGAGCAGGTGAGCGGTCGCGCAGGCCGTAAAGACATTCACGGCAGGGTATTGGTACAGGTGCGTAACCCGCAACATCCGGTCTTAATAAAAGTGCAGCAGCATGATTATTCCGGTTTTTACCAGGAAGAGCTGGAAGCAAGAAGGCAATTTTTTTATCCGCCGTTTGCCAGGATCATCAACCTTCTTTTCCGTCATAAAGACGCTGCGATTGTGCAGGCAGCCGCACAGTATTTTGCCGCGCAGATGAAGCCCTACCTGGGTGCGTATATGATTGGTCAGGCAGAACCCGTAGTTAATAAAGTGCGCAATCTTTACCTCATGGAGCTTATGCTAAAGCTACCGAAAGACAGCGGTATCATCCAGCAGGCCAAACAACTCATCCATACCAGCACCGCCATGATGCATGCAGATAAACGCTTCCGGAGCGTGCAGGTGGTGCCGGATATTGATCCGGTGTGATTCAAATGTCAAAATTCAAAGCTAAAAAGTAAAAAGTCATTTGCTTGGAGGATAATTCAAAAGTCAAAAGTAAAAAGTGAAAAGTCGTTTGCTTGGATGTTTCACGCGGCGGGCGCGGAGAGGCAGCGGACGCGGTAATCTACAGAGATAGCCTCAATCCTCCCATAGCCCTGATGGCTCTGTGCGAAATCATTCAAGGTTAAAAGGCTTTTTCTTAGAGGTTTCACGCGGCGGGCGCAGTAACTATTCCGTCAGACCGAGGGTGAGATGGGTAGTATGGATGAAGGAAGATCTCTGCTGCTGTCAATCGGGCAAGCCGCTGCTGCTGCTCCGTCAGACCAGGGGTCAGACGGCGATCGCCGCTCCAAACAAAAGAACTGAAAACTTCAAACTAAAAACCGTTTGGTCAGACGGCGATCGCGGCTCCTTCACTCAGCAGAACGGCGAACTGCAACTGTATTCGAAACCAGTAACTGAGAACTGAGAACCCGGAACAAAGAACTCGGAACTGAAAACTAAAAACTTTAAACTACCAGGTATTCCTTTAACCGCTCGAAACTGGCAGGCATACGCACAGCCACTTTCTCCTGCAAGAGTACTTCACTTACAGAAGCTGGTATGGGTACGGCCGCATGGATGATGGGCTCCACCACATCATAAAACTTAACAGGATGCGCTGTCTCAAGAAAAATGCCTTGCTGCCCAGGGTGCAGGGCCAGATAGCGTTGCAGCGCTTCATAGCCAACTGCGCCATGCGGATCCATTAAGTAATGCCTTTCATCGTACACTTTTTTAAGAATACTGCGCGTGTCATCATCGCTGATGCTTTCACTGCTGAGTATCTTGCGCAGGCTGCCCAATTGCTGGTCAAAAAGCGCCAGTATACGTACAAAATTGCTGGGGTTGCCTACATCCATGGCATTGGATAAGGTGGGCACCGATTTTTTTATCTCGTAGTGCGAAGTGCGCAAAAATTCTGGTACTGTATTATTAGCATTACAGGCGGCAATAAAATGTTGTACCGGCAAGCCAGTGGTAAATGCCAGTATGCCTGCGCAGATATTGCCAAAGTTGCCGCTGGGCACCGCTATCACCGGCGGATGTTTTTTATCTGCCCATTGCTTCCACGCAAAAAAATAATAAAACTGCTGCGGCAGCCACCTGGCCACATTGATAGAATTGGCAGAGGTAAGAAAGAGCTGTTGATTAATGTCTACATCGGTAAAAGCCTGTTTCACCATCTGCTGGCAATCATCAAAGCTGCCATCTACTTCAATGGCCCTGATGTTTTTGCCGAGCGTGGTCAGCTGTTTCTCCTGTACCATACTTACTTTACCGGAAGGATAGAGGATGACCACATCCACGCCTTCTACATCATAAAACCCGTTGGCCACCGCGCCGCCGGTATCGCCTGAAGTGGCCACCAGCACCGTTACCTTTTTCTGTTTGTCTTGCACAAAATGCCCAAGGCAGCGACTCATAAAACGCGCCCCAATATCTTTAAAAGCCAGCGTTGGGCCATGAAATAATTCCAGCGAACTGATCCTGTCTGTAACAGGTACCAGCGGAATAGGAAAGTTCACCGTTTCTGCGGCAATGCGCTGCAGTTCCGTTGCCGGAATGCTGTTGCCCACATAGGGTTTTATAACACGGTAAGCAATTTCTTCGTTGCTGAACTGGGTGATATCCTGCAACAAATCGCGGTCGGCCTGCGGGAGTTCTACCGGAAAATAAAGTCCTTTATCTGGTGCCTGCCCGTTAATGGTGGCCTCTTTAAAATCTACTACGGGCGACTGTTGCTCCAGGCTATAATATTTCATTGTTGGTGGTTGCTGCGTTTCTACGCGGTTTGTGCTGTTATTTTAACGCCGGTGTTATTGAGCGTGGTAACATAGGTTTTATAATCAATGCCAAGGCCCTTAAATACCTCGGACATGAGGGCTTCTATCTGGCGCGCGGTGTTTGCTTCCTTGCTGAGCATAAAGATGGAAGGCCCTGAACCGGAGATGCCGCCACCCATGGCGCCGGCTTCTTTGCTTTTACGCTTTACTTCATCAAAACCGGGTATTAGAATGCTGCGCACGGGTTCTATGATAACGTCTTCCAATGACCGACTGATCAATTCATAATCATTCTTCATAAAACCTGCTACCAGTCCGGCAATATTGCCCCATTGTTTGATGGCATCTTTCAGCAAAACTTCTTTACGCAGAATCTGCCGGGCATCAGATGTTTTAACTTCTATCTGTGGATGCACCACGGTAACAAACATGGGCGGTGCGCTGAGCTGAATGATATCCAGCGGAAAAATGGATCTTATCAGCGTAACGCCGCCGTAAATGCAGGGTGCTATATTGTCTGCATGTTTTACGCCACTGGCCAGTTTCTCACCGTTCATGGCAAAGCGCACCAGGTCTTCTTTGGAGAAAAAATTATTGAGCAGGTGGTTGGCCGCCACTACTGCACCGGCAGAACTTGCGGCGCTTGATCCCAGTCCGCTCCCGGGTTTTATACATTTATTCACCACCAAATCAAAGCCAATGGATTTATCACTGTACTCCTGCATCAGGGCAATAAGACCGGCGCCGGCTACATTTTGCGCTGGCGCCGTGGGCAGATCATATCCATCTGTATGCCGTATCCTGATACCCGGTTCATCAGTAAGTTGCAACTCCATTATGTCCTGCGGATCATTCAGTGCCATACCCAGCACATCAAAACCACAGACCAGGTTGGCTACGGTGGCAGGTGCTTCAATTTTTACGCTCGTCATGTTGCTGTTTACATTTTTGCGGCCCGTATAATATCTGCAAACACACCGGAGGCGGTTACTTCGGCACCTGCGCCGGCACCTTTTACCACCAGGGGTTGTTCTGGATATCTTTCGGTATAAAATAATACTACATTGTCTTTTCCATACAGGTGGTAGAAATCACTTTGCGGGTCTATATGCTGCAAGCCCACACTGGCTACCTGTTGGCCGGCGGCCAGTCCGCCCGGCGCATACGCTGCAACAAACTTCAGCTTTTTACCTTCACTGGCGGCTGCGTTGTATATTTTTTTAAAATGATCTTCTTCTTTGGCCATGGCGGCATAAAAATCTTCCACTGAGCCCGTCATACAGGAAGCAGGCATAAAGGATGCATTGCCAATTTGTTCCATTTCAAGCTGTGCACCGGTTTCGCGCGCCAGGATCATTATTTTACGCATTACATCAGTGCCGCTCAGATCAAGCCGCGGGTCTGGCTCTGTATAGCCTTCTGCCTGTGCCTGCTTTACCACGTCTGCAAATGGGGTGCTGCCATTGTAATTATTAAAAACAAAGTTGAGGGTACCGCTGAGTACCGCCTCAATCTTATTGATCTTATCGCCGCTGCGCAACAGGTCGTTTAGGGTACCTATTACCGGTAGTCCGGCCCCCACATTGGTCTCAAAAAGAAACACGCAGTTATGCTCGCGCGCCAGGTCTTTTAATTTCTTATAATAGGCATAGGGAGAAGAACAGGCCACTTTGTTACAGGCCACCACAGAGACACTGCGTTGCAGCAGTTGATCATATACCATGGCCACTTCATCGTTGGCGGTAATATCTACAAATACAGAGTTGCGCAGGTTTTTTTGCAGTATAGTGTCTATAAAGGCCGGCAGCTGCATCCGGTCGCCCTCCTGCAATTGTTCTTTCCATGCAGCTAATTTAATACCGTCATCGTTGAAGAGCATTTTTTTACTGTTGGCCATGCCTATAACCCTTACCTGTAAACGCAGGTGATGCTGCAGGTAGGGTTGCTGTTGTTCAAGCTGGGCCAGCAATTTGCTGCCCACATTGCCCACGCCGGTAATAAACAGGTTTACCTGCTTGTAGGTGGTTTCAAAGAATTCTTCATGCAGTACGTTTATTGCCTTCTTTACGTCGGCGGTGGCTATCACCGCGGAGATATTGCGTTCAGAAGAACCCTGGGCAATGGCACGCACATTTACGCCGTTACGGCCCAGTGCGCCAAACATTTTACCGCTGGTACCGGGGTGGCTCTTCATATTATCGCCCACCAGGGCAATGATAGAAAGCCCATTCTCCACCACCAGTGGCTCCACCTTACCGGTTTCAATTTCGTAGGCAAATGTGTTATCGATGGCGGCTTTTGCGTTGTTGGCATGTATATCGTCTATGCCCACACAGATAGAATGTTCAGAAGAACCCTGTGTAATCAGGATAACATTGATGGAGCTGTTGGCCAGTGCTTCAAATAAACGCTTTGAAAACCCGGGGATGCCCACCATGCCGCTGCCTTCAAGGCTTAGCAGGGCCATTTTGCTGATGCTGGAGATACCACGGATGCTGTTGCCATTTTTTATGGATGCGTTTTCTATAACGGTGCCATAGTCTTCGGGAGCAAAAGTATTTTTCACCCAAACCGGAATGCGTTTGTTCATCACCGGTTGTATGGTGGGCGGGTAGATTACTTTGGCGCCAAAATGCGATAGCTCCATGGCTTCCTGGTAAGAAATATGCGGTATCACTTTTGCCGTGGGCACAATGCGCGGGTCGGCGGTCATCATACCACTTACATCCGTCCATATTTCTACGGTGCTGGCATTGAGCGCCGCCGCAAGAATAGCCGCTGTGTAGTCTGAGCCACCGCGACCGAGCGTAGTAGTGATACCCGCCGCATTGGCGGCGATAAAACCGGGCACAATGAAAAGACGCTCGCCGGCCGCGGCAAAATACTTATCTACCTGTTGCTGGGTGGCGGCAAACGACACCGGGGCATTGCCGTAATCAGCACTGGTAACAATGAGGCTGCGTGCATCTACCCAGGTGCTGGAAGCAATACTGTTTTTGCAACGCGCGGCAATTATTTGGGAGGATAATAATTCGCCATAGCTTACCATGCGGTCGCGCGTACGGGCAGAAAGTTCGCGCAGCAGGAAGATGCCATTGCAGATATCCTCCATTTCATTGCATTGTTTTTTTACCATGCTCAGCACGCTGCTTTGCTGTGTTACCGGTATCAGTGCTTTGGCTACTTCAAGATGCCTTTGTTCAATCTGCAGCAGTATGTCTTTGTATTTTTCATTGCCTTCGGCGGCGGTCACTGCGGCACTGATCAGTGTATCTGTAATGCCACCGAGGGCGGATACCACCAGTACCGTTGTATCTTTTTGTACTGCCTGTTCTACAATGCTGATGACTTTATTAATGTTTTCCGCGTTTGCTACAGAGGTGCCGCCGAATTTTAAAACCTGCATATATTGTTATTGTAATTGATGAGAAATGATGTGTCAGCCTGCGGGTATCCCGTATCTGATCAGCCGTTGCCCAGTGGTTTATATGGAATGCTACAACCCTTAACGGGTTGTAATAGTGGTAATAATAATAGCGGCTACAGCATGGGTTGCTGTAAATGATGAGGAACAGTTGCTATGTTGTATGTCTTTTACCACTTTTTTTAAGATGCCGAAGGTAATACCCGTCTTTGATATAACAATCGTTAGTTTTAGCATAATTAAAAAGTCAAAAGT
>DATJGC010000218.1:0-3324 GCA_035495345.1 Chitinophagaceae bacterium
TGGCTGGGTTGTTTCGGCCTTACCGAGCCCAACCATGGCAGCGACCCCAGCGGTATGCTTACCACCATCAAAGACGCCGGCAGCCATGTTATTTTAAATGGTGCCAAAATGTGGATCAGCAATGCACCATTTGCACAGGTGGCGGTGGTATGGGCAAAGGATGAACAGGGCATCATAAGAGGTGTTATTGCAGAACGCGGAATGGAAGGCTTTACCACACCCACTACGCACGGCAAATGGAGCCTGCGCGCCAGTGCCACCGGTGAGCTGGTGTTCGACAATGTAAAAGTGCCAAAAGAAAATATACTGCCCAATGTACAGGGGCTGAAAGGACCGCTGAGCTGTTTAACCAAAGCGCGCTATGGTATTGCCTGGGGCGCAGTAGGTGCTGCCATGGACTGCTATGATACCGCACTGCGCTACGCCAAAGAACGCGTGCAGTTTGATAAACCCATTGCGGGTTTTCAGCTGCAACAGAAAAAACTGGCGGAGATGGTAACAGAAATTACCAAGGCACAATTATTGAACTGGCGCATGGGCGTTTTAATGAATGAAGAAAGGGTAACGCCTGCACAGGTAAGCATGGCCAAAAGAAATGGTTGTGAAATTGCGCAGCAGATAAGCAGGGATGCACGCCAGGTGCTGGGCGGTATGGGCATTACCGGAGAATACAGCATCATGCGGCATATGATGAATATAGAAAGTGTTATTACCTATGAAGGCACACATGATATTCACCTGCTGATAACCGGTATGGATATTACCGGCATCAATGCCTTTAAATAAGATCTTTCCACCCGGCAATCATGGTTCAGACACTGCCATAACCACTAACAGCATGCGTATTTTTTTGATCGGCTTTATGGGCTCGGGCAAAACCCATTGGGGCAAATTGCTCTCGCAGCATACCGGCATGCCCTATTTTGATTTGGACGAAGTAATTGTGGCTGCCGAGAAAAAATCTATCCAGCAAATCTTCCATGATAATGGAGAAGAATACTTCCGCATAAAAGAACAGGAGGTGCTGGAGGCATTGGCAGAAGACCATGATAACGTCATCATTGCCACCGGTGGCGGCACACCCTGTTTTTTTAATAATATTGATTTCATGCGCCAGCAGGGCAAGGTTATCTGGCTGAACACCTCGGTAGATATTCTGTTGCAGCGGCTGCTGAAACAAAAGCATAGCAGGCCATTGATAAAAAATATTTCAGACCATGAGCTGAAGGCCTACATCATAAAAAAATTGCAGGACAGGAAGATGTATTATGAACAGGCGCATATAATGCTCCACGAAGAACAGATAACGATACAATCACTGGTAAATTCACTTGAGCATGCATAGATGGTTTTTGGTAACCGCCTCTCTTATTGGCGCATTGTCTGTGGCGCTGGGCGCCTTTGCCGCACATGGTTTAAAACAGGTGGTAAGTCCGGAAGCCGTAGCAACTTTTGAGACCGGCGTCCGCTACCAGTTTTACCATGCGTTTGCCCTGCTGATAGTGGCCATTATATATGAAAAGTACCCCGGTAAATTGCTGCAATGGGCAGGTAACTGTTTCCAGGTAGGCATCATTCTTTTCTCCGGATCGCTCTATGTGCTTACCGCGCTGAAAGCGACAGATACCGTAGGTCTTTCAAAAATTGGGTTGATAACTCCTTTCGGCGGACTCTTCTTTATTGCCGGGTGGATTTTAATGGTTATTGCCTGTATAAAAAAAGGGCCCGTTCATGAATAAATCCATTGCCTGCTCCTGGAGCGGCGGTAAAGACAGTTGCTTTGCGCTCATGCAGGCGGTATTGAACGGCGCCGTTCCTGCATTGCTCGTAAATATGATGAATGAAAATGGCAGGATCTCAAGGTCACACGGATTGCCGGCGTCCATCCTGCAGCAACAGGCTGCTGCTATGCAGTTACCCATTATTACAAGGCCCAGCAGCTGGCAAGATTACGAGACAAATTTTGTGGATGTACTGAAGGCAGCGGTGGTAAGCCACTCCATCAGCGCCATGGTTTTTGGCGATATAGATTTGCAGGCGCACCGTGATTGGGAAGAAATGGTTTGCAGCAAGGCCGGTATTGAAGCGCTGTTGCCGCTCTGGCAGCAACCCAGAAGACCCCTGGTGTACAAGATGATGGACGCAGGCATTGAGGCCATGATTGTATCCTGCAACACAACCCTTGGAGATGCCTTCCTGGGCAGGTTTATTACGCCAGAACTCATTCCGCTGCTGGAAGCAAAGGGCGTGGATGTATGCGGCGAAAACGGAGAGTTTCATACGGTGGTGGTCAACTGTCCCTTGTTTGAAGCGCCAATCTCATTGCCTTCTTATAGTAAAATCCTGCATGATAATTACTGGTTTTTGCAATGGCCGGCGCAATAGGTAAGAGGCTTATCAGTCCTCATTCAACAGTCGGTTACCTAGCCAATTTGTTTACAAGGGAATACTCAGCGTGGTAAGCGTGCCCTGCCGGTTGATGATGGCAAAACGGCCTTCGATACTTTCAATTCTTTTCTTCATATTATTGAGCCCGTTGCCAAACTCCCTTAATTTTTGAAGGTTGATGCCCACGCCATTGTCCTGTATCTGTATCTCAAGCGTACCGGAGAGCACAATCACTTTTATCCATACATCGTTTGCCTTTGAGTGTTTTACCACGTTGTTGAGTGATTCTTTTACACAAAGAAAAACGTTGCGTCTTTTTTCGCCGCTCATTTCAATGGAAGGAATACTGTCTGCGGTTTCAAAATGACAATCAATATTGGTGCTTTCAAAAAATTCAAGGGCATAAGACCGGGTATAGGCAATCATATTGTCGAGCTTATCATTGCTGCTGCTCATGGTCCAGATAATGGTATTCATCTTGCTCAGCAGGTCATTGGCATTATTGGAGATCTTGTCTATTTCAGGCAGGGTATTGTCTTTCATCTTAGTTTTTACAATCTCGCTCATTAAACGGATGGCAGTAACCCCAGAGCCCAGTTCATCATGCATATCAGTAGAAATGCGGTTTCTCTCTTCCTGCTTGGCTTCTACCACGGCCAGTTGTTTTTCAAATTCCTTGCGTTCATTGTCCAGCAGCAAACGTTCACGCTCACGGGTGCGTTCAATAATGTCATGACGGTTTTTAAAGGCAAGCGCCATCAGGAAAAAGATCAGTTCTACCGTCATGCCCAGTTCATAATAAAAAAGCGCATCTACCCAGATGGAAGGTCCGGATGATTTCAAAATGCCCGGGTTTTGAATAAGCAATTGCGAAATCACGGAAAGCGCCACCAGGAAGAAATGGCCTGCTGCCAGGAAATTAAGCATCTTGTTTTT
>DATJGC010000219.1:0-2095 GCA_035495345.1 Chitinophagaceae bacterium
CCATTACTCACCCGAGAGCGTGGGTGATTACGCCAGCGGCACCAACCATACCCTGCCTACTAACGGGTATGCACGCTCGTACAGCGGCGTAAGTGTAGACAGCTTTGTAAAAAAGATCACCTACCAGCAACTTACCAGGGAAGGGCTGGCAAATATTGCAGGCACCGTAGAGTTAATGGCCGCGGCAGAAGGACTGCAGGCCCATAAAAATGCCGTAAGCATCCGGCTGCAATAGCCTGCTGCAGCGGCTGTAGATTATCTTACTGCATCATTTTTATGTTGTTGAGCAAAACAAAATAGTATGGCATTTGACATCAATAATTATTTAAGGGATAATATCAGGAAACTGGTACCCTATGCTTCTGCGCGTGATGAGTTTAAGGGAGAAGCGCGTATTTTTTTAGACGCCAATGAGAACAGCCTGGGGTCGCCGCTTACAAAGTGGTACAATCGTTACCCGGATCCGCTGCAATGGAAATTGAAAGAAAAGTTAGCGGCTATAAAAGGCATCCCCCCACAACATATTTTTTTGGGCAATGGCAGTGATGAATGTATAGACCTGTTGCTGCGTGCCTTTTGTAACCCGGGCAAAGACAATATTATTATTTGTCCGCCCACCTACGGCATGTATGAAGTGAGCGCAAACATCAATGATGTGGAAATAAGGCGCGCGCCCTTGCTGGATAATTTTCAGTTAGACCTGGTGCACATGGAAAACCTGGCAGATGAACATACCCGCATCATCTGGCTTTGTTCTCCTAATAACCCTACCGGTAATGCGCTCCTGCGTGAAGATATTGAGACAGTACTGAACAATTTTCCGGGCCTGGTGGTCATAGATGAGGCGTACATCAATTTCAGCAGGCATCGTTCTTTTATACCGGAACTGGCAGAGTATCCCAACCTGGTAGTATTGCAAACCCTGAGCAAGGCCTGGGGACTGGCGGGCCTTCGATTGGGTATGGCATTTGCAAGTGAGGCTATCATTGAAGTGTACAACCGTATAAAGCCACCTTATAATATTAGCCAGGCTGCACAGGAGCTGGTATCTAAGGCACTTGATGAGGTGGGCCAGGTAAATGATATGATCAGGGTGCTGGTTCAGCTGCGCGAAGAACTGGCCACGGCACTGCGGGGTTTGCCTTTGGTAGAAAATGTTTATCCGATCGATGCTAATTTTTTGCTGGTGAAGGTAGCGGATGCAAGAGCGGTGTATGATTACCTGTTGCAGCAGGGTATTGTCGTGCGCGATAGAAGCAGGGTCATACTCTGTGAAGGTTGCCTGCGCATTACCGTAGGCACGGAGAATGAAAATAAAGATCTGATTAAAAACCTGCAGGGCTTCATGCAGAAACAGTAATTTTAAATTTGTAAAAAACATCATTGATATGCTTCGCTATACCCGTTCATTTTTTGTAGCTGCCGGCATGGCCTGCCTTTCAATTGCTGCACATGCAGCAGATACTACCCGCATTACAAAACCACAAAAAGGCAACGCAGATGCAGTGCTTACGTTGCCCAGCGGTTTTACATTTACCAAACTGATAGGAGACCTTGGCCGTGCACGCCACCTGGTAGTGGCAGCCAATGGTGATGTGTTTGTAAAATTGGATAAACTAAAAGATGGCAAAGGCATTTACCGTTTGCATGATAGTAACGGAGATGGTAAACCAGACCAGGTAAGCGGCTTTGGTAATTATATTGGCACGGGCATCACCATAAAAAATGGGTATCTCTATGCTTCCTCCAATACAGAAGTGTACCGGTATAAGATAGATGAAAAAACAGGCAAGGTAGACGAAGCCTCTCAACAGAAAATTGTAACCGGCCTTTGGGATAAACACCAGCATGAATCCAAATCACTGGTACTGGACAATGATGGCAATATCTATGTAAATATTGGTGCACCTTCTAACGACTGCCAGGTGCAGGACAGAACAAAGGGTTCACCCGGGCAAGACCCTTGTCCCATTCTTGATTCTGCCGGCGGTATCTGGCAATTCAAAGCAGACCAGCTGAACCAAAGCTATGCCACCGGCGTACGGTACGCAACAGGTCTGCGTAATGTGGTGGGACTGGATTGGAACAATGAAGT
>DATJGC010000220.1:0-10420 GCA_035495345.1 Chitinophagaceae bacterium
CTGCATGCAGTCTAGCGCTTACCGGTAACAAATTCACTAAACGGTGAGATACAATCATTTATCAACTATTTTAATCATTTGATTAAATCTTTTGTTTAAAATTATATTTTCGCTTTATTTTTGGGCCATGAAAGGACGCAAAGAAAAAGCCCCAGCCAAAGCAGTTGCGCCACTGGCAGATATCAATACAGAAGAAAAAATTAAAAATGCTGCCAGGGAGGTATTTCACAAAAATGGCTTTGCGGCTACCCGTACCCGTGATATTGCTACGGCAGCCGGCATTAACCTGGCACTGCTTAATTACTATTTCCGCAGCAAACAAAAACTGTTTGATATTATCATGCTGGAAACACTGCAGGGTTTTGTGCGGTCGCTGCTGGAGGTATTCAATGAAGAGCAAAGCAGCTTTGAAAAGAAGCTTGAAATTTTTGCGGAACGGCATATAGAATTGATGCGCCAGCATCCGGGCGTGCCCATTTTTATATTGAGTGAAATCAGGTCAAGCCCGGAAAGCCTGATACAGAAAATGGGCGTGGTAGACCTGATCCTCAAAACAGCCTTTGTGCGCCAGTTGCGCCAGGGCATCAAAGAGGGGCGGTTTGCCCCTGTAGAGCCCCTGCATGTGGTCATGAACCTGCTGGGCATGACGGCCTTCCCATTTGTGGCAAAGCCCCTGCTGAAAGAGATGGGTCGTATGACGGATAAAGAATACGACCAGCTGATGCTGGAAAGAAAAAAAATGGTGCCCCGCTGGCTCATTGCATCGCTGAAAGCGAAATAAGGCGGCTCGCAAAATATTTAAACGTATTACCATGATGCATTACACAGTAAAGCGGTTATCCTATTTACCATTGTATGGAATTTGTTTGCTGTCTGCTCTTTTTCTTTCACAGCCGGGCATGGCGCAATTAACCATTGCACAGTGTTATGCACTGGCCCGGCAACAGTATCCGCTTACAAAACAGTTATCCTTGATTGAAAAAACCAGGGACTTTACCGTAGACAATATTGCAAGGGGTTGGTGGCCGCAGTTCAGCGTTAATGGGCAGGCGAGTTATCAATCGGCCGTAACCCAGGTTCCGATCGCATTGCCCAATATAGCCATACCGGTTTTAAGCAAAGACCAATACAAACTGTATGCGGATCTCTACCAACCACTTACAGACGGTTATACTATCAGCAAACAAAAAGCACTGGCAGCAGGGAACGCCAGTACCCAGGTTGCACAACTGGAAGTAGAATTGTATAAACTGAAAGAACGCATCAACCAATTATTCTTTGGCATTTTACTGGCCGATCTCCAGATTGTACAAAACAAATTGCTTGAACAGGACATTGCCAATGGCCTTGATAAAGTAAAAGCGGCCATTGCTAACGGCACCGCATTAAAGAGCAGCGCCTCATTACTTGAGGCAGAATTACTGAAAGCCCGGCAGCGCAGTATTGAGATAAAAGCCGGTCGCAACGCTTATGCATCCATGCTGTCTGTGTTTATCAACCAGCCGGTAACAGATACTACTTCCCTGCAAATGCCCCAGCCGGCAGTTAGTACGGCCACCATCAACCGGCCAGAGATGCAATGGTACCAGGCGCAAAAAGCAAGCATCACTATCCAGCAGCAGTTGATAAAGGCGAAGACCACGCCCCGGCTGGGGCTGTTTGGACAGGGCGGTTATGGTAAACCGGGATTGAATATGCTCAGCAATGAATTTGCCGGCTACTACGTTGGCGGCTTGCGATTGAACTGGAGCATCACTGGTTTTTACACCGCCAAAAAGGAAAAGGCAATTTTGCAGGTACAGCAGGAAGGCATCCAACTTCAGCAAGAAAACTTTTTGCTCAACACCCGCATTCAGCTTGCGCAACAAAACCATGAGCTGCAAAAGTATCAGGAACTTCTGTCAACCGATCAGCAGATAATTGAACTCCGCGCCGCTGTTAAGGCCACGGCCGCCAATCAACTGCAGAACGGTACCATTACCGGCATAGACTACCTGTCATATGTAAACGCAGAAGACATGGCTCGGCAAAACCTGTTACTGCACCAGGTGCAATGGCTGATGACGCAATACAATATCAGTACTACTACCGGCAACTAAAACATCATTCAATGAAGAAATTAGTACAAACAAGAACATTGCTCCTATTACTGGCGCCACTCTGGCTGGCCGCTGGCTGCAAGACTACCAGCCATCCCTTTGATGCTTCCGGCGCTTTTGAAGCCAATGAAACCATTATTTCCGCCGAGGCAAATGGCGTTATTGAACAATTCAGGGCAGCAGAGGGTACAGCGTTGAAGGCAGGTGAGGTAATTGGCTATATAGACAGCACCCAACTCTACCTGAGAAAAAAACAACTGGAGGCGCAGCTGCGGGCTACTAGCAAACGACTTCCGAACCTAAGCATTCAAACCGGATTTTATAAACAGCAGGCCGCCGTTACGCAAAGCAGGCTTAATAACCTGTTGCATGAACAAGCGCGCCTCCAAAGGCTGCTGCAGGCAGATGCGGCAACGCCAAAACAACTGGATGATATTAATGCACAAATAGATGAAACACGCAAGCAGCTGGCGGTAACGGAAACACAGAAAGATTCGCAGCTTTCAAGCCTTCAAACACAATCCAGTGGCATCAGCGCCGATCTGCTTCCCCTGCAGGTACAGATAGAACAGGTGAATGACCAGCTGGCAAAATGCCGCATCGTAAATCCGCTTAACGGAACGGTACTTACCACCTATGCAGAAGAAAAAGAGATGGCCACGCAGGGAAAGCCCTTGTACAAAATTGCTAACCTCAGCAACATCATACTGCGCGCCTACATTACCGGCAACCAATTGCCGATGGTAAAATTGCAACAGCCGGTGACTGTGCTGACAGATGATGGTAAAGGCGGTTACAGGCAAACCACCGGCTCCATCACATGGATCAGCGATAAAGCAGAGTTTACGCCAAAAACAATTCAAACAAAAGATGAGCGCGCCAACATGGTGTACGCTATTAAGGTGAATGTAAAGAATGATGGAACTTATAAAATTGGCATGTACGGCGAGATAAAATTCTAAGTATGGCAGAGGTACTCCTGGAACATATTTCAAAGACCTACAACCGGGGTGCTGTGCTGGCAGCCGATGATGTATCCTTTGCAGTGGAGAAAGGAGAATTATTTGGACTGATTGGCGCTGATGGTGCGGGCAAGACAAGCATCTTCCGCGTGCTGACAACACTTCTGCTACCGGATGCCGGCCACGCCAGCGTGCAGGGATATGATGTAACCACTCAGTATAAAGCAATCCGGCACTCAGTGGGCTATATGCCTGGCAAATTCTCGCTCTACCAGGATCTTACGGTAGAAGAAAACCTCCGCTTTTTTGCCACCCTTTTTAATACCACGGTGGAAGCCAATTATGACCTCATAAAAGATATTTATCGCCAGATTGAACCCTTTAAAACAAGAAGAGCAGGCAAGCTCTCTGGTGGTATGAAACAGAAACTGGCGCTTTGCTGTGCGCTCATTCACCGTCCGCAGGTATTGTTTCTTGATGAACCTACCACCGGTGTAGACACCGTATCAAGGAAAGAATTTTGGCAAATGCTGCAAACCCTGAGACAAGAGGGCATTACCATACTGGTTTCTACCCCGTATATGGATGAAGCTGCCCTCTGTGAGCGCATTGCGTTGATACAACGCGGCAAAATACTTACCGTTGATACCCCGGCAAAGATTACCAGTGCATACCCAGACAAACTATACGCCATCCGTGCCAGCTCAATGAGCCATCTTTTGACTGACCTCCGCAACTTCAAAAACATTAGCAGTTGTTATGCCTTCGGCGAATACCACCATATCAGTTTCCAGCGGCATAATAATGATAACAAAGAATCATTGTTACAATACCTGCAGGCAAAGCAATATCAGAATATCGAAATAAAAGAAATAGCCCCCTCTGTTGAAGATTGTTTTATCAAACTTATGCAGGCTTAACATGAAAGAAGTTGTTATCAATACAAATCGGCTCACAAAAAAATTCGGCAGTTTCACGGCCGTTAGCAATATCAGCTTTGATGTGTATGCTGGTGAAATATTTGGTTTCCTGGGTGCCAATGGCGCGGGCAAAACTACGGCCATGAGAATGCTTTGCGGACTTTCCATCCCTAGCTCCGGCACGGCCAGCGTGGCCGGTTTTGACGTTTATAAGGAGACCGAAAAAATCAAAAGAAATATCGGTTATATGAGCCAGAAATTTTCGCTGTATGAAGATCTCACCGTGCTCGAAAACATCCGGTTCTTTGCCGGCATTTACGGACTACGCAATACAGCGATAAAACAGAAGACAGACCAGCTTGTGCAGCAGCTGGGCATGCAAAAAGAACTGAACACCCTGGTGGGTGCACTGCCTCCGGGCTGGAAGCAGAAACTGGCTTTTTCTGTAGCCATACTCCATGATCCAAAAATTGTTTTCCTGGATGAACCTACCGGCGGCGTAGACCCTGTTACCCGCCGGCAATTCTGGGATCTGATCTATGCGGCCTCCGCCGCCAGCATCACCATTTTTGTTACCACCCATTATATGGACGAAGCAGAATATTGTGATCGCATTTCAATGATGGTGGATGGTGAAGTAAAGGCCTTGGATTCGCCTTCGCAATTAAAGAAACAATACAAGGCCGCCTCTATGGACGATGTATTTTTTGAACTGGCCCGCGGTGCAAAAAGAAGCGCCGACTAAACCATCAGCATGAAACAGTTTATCACGTTCATCAGAAAGGAATTTTACCATGTTTTCCGCGACCAGAAAACACTGCTATTGCTTTTTGGTTTACCCATTGCACAGATTGTTTTGTTTGGCTTTGCGCTCAGCAATGAAATAAAAAATGCAAACCTTGTGGTCTGTGACTATGCCCGCGATGATGCCAGCCAGTGTATTATACAGAAGCTATCTGTTAACCAGAATATGCAAATAGAAAAAGTATTGCTAAGCCATACACAAATTGAGGCGGCGTTTAAAACCGGCAAAGTGAAAATAGCCATTGTATTTCCTGCAGGCTTTAATGCATCATTACAGCACTTTCATACCGCCACTCTACAGGTAATTGCAGACGCCTCAGACCCTAACACCGCTACCACGCTCACCAACTACATCAGCAACATTGTAAAAGAATACCAGCAGGAAATAACGCGGCTTACCCCAATGCCCCTGCAGGTGACTACGCAAGTAAGAATGCTGTATAACCCTGAACTTAAGGGCGCCACTAATTTTGTGCCGGGTGTTATGGCATTGGTATTACTTCTCGTGTGCGTATTGATGACCTCTGCATCCATTGTGCGTGAAAAAGAGAAAGGCACTATGGAACTCCTGCTCGTCTCACCCTTCAACCCCTTCCTGGTCATTGTTTCAAAAGCAGTTCCTTACTTCGCGCTATCGCTGGTAAATCTTACGGTCATATTACTGTTGAGCGTATTCCTGCTGGATATGCCCTTTCATGGCAGCCTTCTCCTGTTCTACGCAGAAAGCAGTTTGTTTATCATTACTGCGCTATCGCTCGGTTTGCTTATATCTAACAGTACCTCTTCCCTGCAATCTGCCATGCTGATATCACTCATGGGTATGCTGGTACCCGCTATGCTCTTCACAGGCTTTATGTTTCCTATTGAAAATATGCCGATGCCGCTGCAATGGATCTCGCAGCTTATTCCGTCTAAATGGTATTATACCATTGCAAAAGCTATCATGATAAAAGGGCTGGGCATTGCAGCCATCTGGAAAGAAACGCTGGTACTGCTGGGTATGACTACGGGTTTGCTATTGGTGAGCCTTAAAAAATTTAATATTCGCCTGCAATGAGAACAATACAATTTCTTTTAGCCAAAGAGTTCAGGCAAATTTTCAGAAACAGGGCTTTGTTGCCGGTCATTTTTGTAGTGCCCGTAATACAATTACTGATAATGCCGCTGGCAGCCAATTATGAGGTAAAAAATATAAATCTTTCGGTGGTGGATCATGATCATTCCTCCTACTCAAGGCAATTGATAGCCTCCATAACCGCATCCGGCTACTTCAGGCTGGCCGGTTATAACAACGGATTTACGGCCTCGCTGCAGGAAGTAGAAACAGATAAGGCAGACATCATACTTGAAATTCCCGCAGGCTTTGAGAAAAACCTGGTGCGTGAAAACAAGCAATCTTTATTCATAGCCATTAATGCCATCAACGGTACCAAGGCCGGCCTGGGCGGCAATTACCTGGGTGCCATCATCAGCAACTTTAATAACAGCATTCGTCTCCACTGGCAGGCGCCCGCGCGTTGGCAACCGGCACCGGTGATTGAATTGCGTTCTTCCAACTGGTTTAACACCTATCTCTATTATCCCTTTTTTATGGTACCGGGTATACTAGTGGTACTGGTTACCATGGTTTGCACCTACATGTGCTCACTCAATATTGTGAAAGAAAAAGAGATTGGTACTATTGAACAGATCAATGTTACACCGATTAAGAAATATCATTTCATCCTCGGCAAATTAATTCCGTTCTGGGTCATTGGCATGTTCATATTTACAGCAGGTCTGTTGCTGGTGGGCAGGCTGGTCTATGGCATTGTACCGGTTGGCAGCTTGCTATTGCTGTATGCTTTTTTATCCCTGTACTTAATTGCCCTGCTCGGATTGGGATTGCTGATCTCTACCTATGCAGACAGCCAGCAGCAGGCCATGTCTGTTGCCTTCTTCTTCATCATGATCTTTTTACTGATGAGCGGTTTGTTTACGCCCATTGAGAGTATGCCGGGCTGGGCAAGAACCATTGCCGCCTGTAACCCTGTCACTTATTTTATTGATGTTATGAGAATGGTGGTTTTAAAAGGAAGCAGCTTTACCGACATACGGGTTCACTTTCTTGTAATTGCCGGGTTCGCTCTTCTTTTTAACAGCTGGGCCGTGCTTAATTACAAAAAGACAAGCTAACACTCATCCCTCTTACATCCTCTTCAAAACAGGCACCAGTGTTACGGAAGAAGCATCAGCGTAATCTACCAGTTGCTGCGCGCCGGGGCCCATAAACCGGTATTGTTTACCTGTAACCGTACCCGTTACGGTAAGCGCCGATGTACCGGTGTACACAAATGTTATGGGTGGCCCGTTCTTATGTGCAGGCGAAGACGCCGTACCGCGCATAGATGTTTGTGCCGGTAGCACCAATTGATTTCGTTTATTTCCGCAATTACACATGGCTTATTGTTTTGTGATTTTAGTCTTCTGTAAATTCAGGTACCTGCGGTACCGTTGCTGTGTTTTCTTTACGGGTGGTGGCCTGTTCCAGCAAGCAGGCAGCACCGGAGACCGCCAACCAGCCCAGGATTTTCTCCGGCCAGCTATTGCCCAGCCAGATACCAAAGGGAACGGCTATCCATACACTGCTGCAATAAAAACAATCCATTAGCTTCCCAAAAAAACCATTGCCCAGCTTCTTGCGCAGTTTGTAAATAAGATCAAAAGGACCATCTTCCTTAGAAACAAGATGCGTGAGTCGCCATGCGGCCAGCATGCTGAGCACTAGGTTGAGTGGATCCATTGTTACGTTTAAAGAATGAAAATGAGTTGAGCTTAATAAGATACGGTGCAGGTACTCGGAAAATGTTACAACAGAGGGTACAAAACTACAATGAGGGAGATGGGTTGCGCGAACAATAATTGTTCAAGCATTGAACTGCCGCGCTCGCTATCGCACAAAAATAATGCATTTGCCCTTGGCACACATTCTAGTAGCAGCCGGGCAATACACCCGGCTGCTAAAGAATGGACATTGATCAATGATTACTGACCGGCCAACCGCAGGCAGAAGCCCTGCACATCATTATTATACAATCCAATGCCATGTGAGTTTACAATGGTTCTGTCCCACGCATCAATCCTGACATTGTAACCGCACTTCGGAACGTTGTTGGTATGAATGACGAAGCTGCCTGTTTTACCGGCATTCGGCAAAGTACCGCCTACATAACTCAGTCCGTTGCCACCGCTGCCGTCAACATCTACCACTGCACCATTGTCTGGTGTAACAGAGATGGAGAACGATCCGGCATGCGCATCCAGCATGCTATAGGTACCCGTGATATCTGTGCCGCTGGTGAAATCTGCACAATCACCGCCAATGGACGGATCGATATGCAATTGTACGGCCGGCGCATTGGCATCTACTGTAATGGTCACAGCGCCATTGGGGTCATTGTAAATATTGTTGAAAATATCTTTCGCCTGTATGCGTATAATGTGCTTGCCTTCGGTAGTAGCCGCGTAACGACCCAGCAATCCGCCCACTATATTTACCACACCGGTTTGCAGGTACGGTATCCAGCCATCTGCACCAGGGTTGAAGGTATGATCGGTAATGGTACCAAGGTTATCTGTAGTAATTACCTGGGTGTCTGTTAACGGAAGTTCAATGCCGCCGGGCTTGGTCACCATAAAGCGATAGCTCATGGCAGGCAATGCAAAGAAAATATGGCCAATCAATTCCATGGTGCCGTAGAATGGACTGTTGATTGCTCCACCCAATGAACCTGCCAGTGCGGTTGTGGCCAGGCCGGTTGCATCGTTAATATCATCTACCACCATACCGCCTACCTTCTCCAGTATTACGGTACTATTACCGGGCACTACACCGCCTGGCAATGATTTAATTTCTACGGTGCATTCTTCCCAGTCTCCATAAGGTGCTACATAATTTGGATTATTGGCGGGCGGTGCACTGTTCCATGAAAGGATGGCTTTCAGTTTTGCCTTACCGGCCACACACCACTCTTTCTGGTGCGGTTGCAGATTAACGGGCAGGGCAATATTATACCACAGGCCATCTGCCGGCATATTGTTAATGTCATGCACCGCTACTGAAGAAGTACCCATGTACTGGTAACCGCTTCCAAAATCCATATAAAAAGCAACATATTCCTTACTGCCTGCCGTGCAAA
The DNA here is from genome assembly GCA_035495345.1 of Chitinophagaceae bacterium. GTDB lineage: Bacteria > Bacteroidota > Bacteroidia > Chitinophagales > Chitinophagaceae > JACMLD01. The sequence continues at coordinate 8,964 of DATJGC010000220.1, forward strand.
GATCACCAGAATAACCACCGGGTTTTTTAATTACAACGCTGGCATGCAGGCTATTGAGCTCGCGGTTAAGGGCCACGCATTTTACTTCTTCATAGCTGGTATTAAATTGCAGCAGTTTAATCTTGCCCAGCACTTCGGGCCAGTTGATTGCTTCTGTGGCTATCTTACCGGTAAAGGAAGAAAACGCGGTAAAGTTGGAAAGATCATTTACATACTTCAACGCAATGCGCGTATCCTCTACCTGTTCTTTGTACAATCGTTTAAAATATTGCGGACTGAACGCAGGGTCAGGAGCCGGTGGTAGCGGTGGCAGGGCAAGCTGTAGCTTATCAATGTTGATCATCAGCTGTTGCTTTACCTGCTCATCAAGCACAACACCTTTTTTGATGAGGCACCACAAACTCTTACTGGGGGCAATCTGGATATTTGTTTCCATGGTATTACCCCATACCGGCACCCAGTTGGGTGCATTGGCAGGTGGCGCACTGTTCCATGATAAGATGGCCCTCACGCGTGGAAGCACGGCCGGATCATCGCAACAGGCTTTCTTTGCCGGGTCAATTTTTAACTGCACATTGTAGCAGAGACTTTCCTGGAAAGCAAGATCATGCACATTGGTACTGGTTACACCTTCATCTATCCAGGTACCATTGCGCAGGTAGTCTACATAAAATCGAACGTACTCAAAACTTCCGTTGGTACAGGGGCCGCCGGAATAGCCGCCATTTTGTTTCACCGTAATAGCAGCGTGTAAAATTTGTGTTGCGGGTGAATAGCTCACGCATTTCAGTTCTTCGTAAAACACATTGCCCGCAATTTGTTCTACTGGTTTTAACTGGCTATCCTTGAGATTACCAAAGTAATTAGGATTGGATAGCTGTAATACTTTAAACGAGGAGCGCAGGTTGATATGCTCCAGGTCTTTTCTTGGTCCTTCTTTTGCCATAATGATAAGGTTTAATAATTAAAAAATAATACACAAGCGCGCGCAATCGCACGCAGAGCCGCAATCATTGTTGTTTGCAAATGCAGCCCGGCAATGCTTTGCCTGCATAATACATAAAAGGATAATGTTAGAAAACAGGATGCGCTACAACAACGCCATCAACCAGGCAGTACTCACCAGGGGGGATAACTAGTATAGATGCAAGTTATTGCCAACTGTCGTCGCCGGCAATACCCTTTTGTGGTAATTATAATAGACATGAAAACTTAACCCTGCGGGCATATCCGCACTGCCTTTTTTTCAATAACTGAAGATGATGCACTGACTTATTTATCAGCAGGAGTAATTGCCTGCGGCGATGCCGCCTTGTCGAAATAATAAATGACGCCGCCCAGAAGTAATATACCAATACCAATAAGGCTTTGTGTAGGCCGATCAATGAGCGTATAAATGAGCACCCAAGTATTGAATATCAAAAAAATGATTTGCAATACCGGCTTCCACGGACTTT
>DATJGC010000221.1:0-17653 GCA_035495345.1 Chitinophagaceae bacterium
CCTGAAGGCGCGCCTGCGCATTTTGTGCATGCTTTCAGGGTCATCCAGCAGGTTTAGAAGAATAGAAGACAGTTGTTGATCATCACCAAAATTAAACAGGCAACCCCTGCCGCGGTCTAGTAATTCCTGCGCATGCCAGTAAGGTGTAGAGATAACAGCACAGCCTGCACCCACTGCATAGGCCAGCGTACCACTCGTAATCTGGGCTTCGTTAAGGTAAGGTGTTATATAAATATCAGCAGCAGAAAGATATTTAAAGAGTTTATTCTGGTTTACAAATTCATTCATAAAGATCACGTGCTTTTGCAGGCCCAGCTCTTTTACCAACCGCATCAGGTAGATGCGATATTCTTCTCCGGAATGTTTTAATACATGCGGATGTGTTTTTCCAAGTATGATGTACACTATCTCCGGGTATTGTTCCACCACGGGAGGTAAGGCCTTAATAACGGTTTCTAATCCTTTATTACGACTGATAAGGCCGAAGCTCAGGATAACCTTCCTGTTCTCCAGCTTAAATTCCTTCTTGCTCTTTTCTCCATTGTATTGAAGGTCTGGTACGCCATGTTCTATGATTTCTATATTCTCCGGCGCAACGCCGTAGATCTCTGACAAAAAGCTGACGGCTCTTGAAGTCATTACCACCGTTTTGGCGGCCATTCTGCAGATTTCAGCAGTAATGGCTTTCTCATTTAAAGAAGGCGTTTTAAGTACGGTATGAAACACCGCAATCAGCGGGATGTCTAACCTGTACAATAACGGCAATACGTATACGCCGTTTTGTCCGCCAAAAATGCCAAACTCATGTTCCAGCACACAAATATCTGCACCACTTCTGTTGATGAAGGCAGCTGCTTCAATATAATCAGCCTGCTGCTCTTGCCGTATTACAAACTCCACCTCCGGCGGGTAATCATAGGTCTTGTCTGATTCACTGATGGCCACTACAATACCTTCATGCTGTTCACCATTGGCGGTAAGCAGGTGACTGATAGACTTTAGTTTGTTTTGGGTAAAAGTTCCGATGCCGCATTCGCGCGGAGGATAAGTAGCAATGTAAACAATCTTCATATTGAATCTTTTATTTGTCTTAACTGATAATGGGTCGGCTGCTTGCTCTGCAAAGCCTGCGTGCCGGAGCTGTAAATCCGGTATTTATAAGGGCCGGTTAACATTGCATTAAAACGGTACTATGGCCAGCGGGCGGTATGGCAAGGGGAATGATTTACAGGATTATATAGCACAAAATGATGCCAAAAAGCCACAGTATTCTCAAAAGGGTTAGAATGCGTGAGATAAGCTCAAAATGCAGCGAAAGGACGTTGCATAAAACACAACACGCTTACCAATGGTAAGCGTGTTGCGGGGATGCCCCAGGCCTGCGGATTACAGGCAACAATGATATGAATGCCAACTATTCTTCCTGCTCTGGCTGATTGCCAACGTTTGTTTTTCCTGATTTTTTATTTTTGCTTCCACGGGCGGCTATTTGCGTTTGTAAGTCGGCATCATATGGTGCGGCACCACTGTGTTTTGCGTCTGGATTGCCCAGGCCGGTGGTAGGACCGCCTTTGGCTGCAAGATCACGTTCAGATTCGCTGCTCTGCCTGCCATAATTGTTATTATCCATTCTTGTGTCCATACATTCAGTTTTTAGGTGAATTAATGTTGTTCGAATATTGTACAGAGAAAACCATGCCTTTTGGCCAATGCAAACAATTAAGGCGTAGGTGAGAGGCCGCATGAAATTTGTAGGTAAATAATTGCAGCTGCTGGGAAATAATTTTCCATTGATGGCAGCCATTATTATTCACAACAATAAATTTTATAGTATGCAGCAGAATCCTTCAAAAGAAAAGATTGTCAATGCACAACCAGACCAGGCTACCAATAAGGCCAACCCACAGCAGGAAAGCAAAAAGCCCGAACCAGCGGATAAAGCAAAAGAAGGCTTGTCAGACGTAAACCTGAAAGGAAAGAAAGTAGACGGTGATCCATCGCAGCCAGCTGACCAGCCTGTGGACATCCTCAACAAATAATGTAACGGCTATTGCCACTAACTCAGGTGGCTTCTGATGGTGGTAAGGAAATGGGACAATTCATACGGTTTTGCTATAAAGGCTTCTGCCTGGCAATCCTGTATGCTTTCTCCCATTTCTACATTGGCAGAAAACAGTATTACGGGAATATGTTTGGTAAGCGGCGCCTGTTTCAGTTTTTTGCAGATGTCACGACCGTCTGCACCGCCAAGCGATACATCAAGAATTATGAGGTCGGGGGCAAAGTTATTAACGTGGTTATCAATCTCTTTCCAGTTAGAGATGGCATCAACAGAAAATCCCTGTAAGCCCAGGGTCATTTTCACCAATGTAAGGATGTCTAAATCGTCATCCGCAACCAAAATTTTTTTCATTTTTTACCTTTAATAACCCGAAAGCACAACCGTAAATTGAGCCTTCCGCCTGTTGATCAAGTGACTAAAAAAAATTAATGACGACCTTTTCAAGCAGTTCCCTTAAATGCCCCAGGGAATCAGCGTCAGCACTGGTTTAATCATCTTCTCCTATAGCAACGGTTGTTCCAAAAACCTGGCAGCACATTAAATTGCCTGCCATGTTAAAAACGATTTTTTTTGATGAAACGTATACAAACCCATTTTCTAGAACGGTAAAATACGTGGTCTGCCCCGTGCAATGCCCACCCTGTTTTTTTCTCTTCCTTCAACAGCGCCGAAAATATGGAATTTTAGCTATCCCGCTAACTCTGTTGAGTGAACGGTTGCTGTGCAGGTAAAAATACGCTATTACTAGTGGTGCGTTGTCTGTCTTGTTGAAACCTGCATGCAAGTTTTAATGTGGAAGCGGTATTAAAATTTCGGCATTGACAGGATACCTCAATCCCAACCCAGGAGTTGTGTAGGATTTTTCACAATACGGGGCACAAACCCCGATAAATGCACCCCCATACTAATATATTGCCAATGGTTTCTTCATGCAGCACTTAAGAGCGCATGGAGGTGTTTGGGAAAAAACCAACTTGTTCATGCTGGAAGCTTTTGCACCATGCTGATAGTGTACTACCAGTTTAGGGTATTGCCAGGGCTATATGATGCGGTAATTTTATTCTGCTGCAATAGCAACAGATACCTCTCTGTGAACGCATAACAAAGAAAGCTGCCGTCTTCTTCTGCTACCCGCATTTTATCACCATGTTTAAACAAATAGTCTATGCCTTTTTTCGATTTTCATTGTCACCCCGGTATGAAATCAAGGCTGGCGCCGGAAGGAAAAGAACCCAGCCCCTGGATAAGCATTAAAGTGCAATTAGAAGTATGGAAGTCTATTCGTATTAATATCAGTCCTGCCTTTGCAGATGCACTTGATTCACAGGCCAGCCTGCACCAGTTGTGGGAGGGCAGTGTAAACCTTATCGGCCTCATTGTCCATAGTATTGAAGAGCATGTGGCACAGGGGCTTTTAGAGATGGGCATTGTTGACAGTGGTGCTATATTACAACTTGACCCTGGTAAACTGGCGGCCAGTGCCCGGGGCAACCAGTACTACAAAATTGCTACAAAGGAGATAGAAGGATTGACAACGCATGCGCAACCACCCTCATCAATGGGCCTGCCGCCGGGAACGCAACTGAAATTCATTCGCTCCATGCGTGAGTATAACAAAGAGGATCTTAATACCATACATGCATTGCTGATACTGGAAGGCGCGCAAAATCTTTTTGATGATCCGCATGCGCCTGACGCTGAAGAGCAATTTTTCCGAAACCTGGATAATCTCACCAGTCGCTTCAGGTTATTTGCCATGAACCTCTGCCATTTTCAGCAACAGCCTGTGGCCAACCATGCGTTTGCTATGCAGGTGTTAAATAATATTGAACCATTTTATCCTACCACGCGTGGCATCAGTTCATGGGGCTTTACTGTTATACGCCAGTTGTACCAGCGGGGCATACTGGTAGACCTCAAACACCTGGGGCATTTTTCCCGCAAAGAATTGTACCGCCTGCGTGCCGAAGAAGGTATTCAGTTGCCATTGATTTGCAGTCATGCCGGTGTAACAGGCATCAGTGAAATGGACAGGCTCAGGTATTTTTATCGCGAAGCGCCATCAAGAAGCGGCCCTGCGTGGAAGATAAATTTGCTGAAAAAATGGGGTCATGTAAAAGACACGGCCTACAATATGATCAGCCTTAATTTGTATGATGAAGACATAGAAGAGATTCTTCTTTCCGGCGGCATGATAGGCATTTCATTAGACCAGCGGATCATTGGTTTTCCGGGAGATGAACCCATTCTTTACCAACAGGGCATTTACCCCACAGACCTGGATTATATTTCTGCCAATGAGGCGGATGTTTTTTTCGGTCCCACCCCGCCTGCAAGTTTACCACCCGCAGCAGAAGACAATGAAGTAGTGATGAATTTTGACGATGCCGCGCGGCAGAATGCGGGTTTTACAGACCAGTTGCAGGCCATGTATTTTCTCAACCAGGTGCTGCACATTTTATATGTTGCCAAGCATAGTGTGCGCGGCATTGGCCTGGCTGATGGGCTGCGCTCAATTTGTATTGGGTCTGATCTTGACGGACTGGTAAACCCAATAGATTGTTGTATGAGTACGGCAGATTATGCAGATTTTAAGGATCGATTACTTTCCATCATGCAAAGAAAAAGTTTCTGGCGTGGCACTGGTTTCTCCTCTTCCGAAATTGATAGCGCGGCCTTGTTAGACGGCCTGTTTTTCTCCAACGCAGAAGCCTTTCTTTTGCAACATTACCAATAACTGCAAAAGCTCTCCACAATAACAACCTGTTAGAAAAGTAAAACTTTTCTGTTGCTGGTGGTTTACTGAAAGGGCATTAATATTGATAAAGAATACTTTTATTAAATTATTGTGCGCTTTTATAAACCATTACCGATGCCAAAATACCTTTCTACCATTGGATTATTATTTTTGTCGAATGCCTTTATGACCATGGCCTGGTACGGTCACCTCAAATTCTTTGGCAAGAATGGTCACCAGGCTGCCTTGTGGTTGATTGTACTGATCAGCTGGGGACTGGCTTTTTTTGAATATTGTTTCCAGGTACCGGCCAATCGCATTGGCTTTGCAGAGAATGGGGGTCCTTTCTCGCTGGTACAGCTGAAGGTGATACAGGAGGCAATTACCCTGGTTGTATTTATGATTTTTTCCCTGCTGTTTTTTAAGAATATCCAGTTTACGGTGAACCATCTTATTGGTTTTGGATTTCTGGTACTGGCTGTTTATTTTATCTTTAAGAAATAATATTGCAGATGTACTGATGCAATAGACTGAAGCAATTTAAAATGAAACAGATGCAATCAATTTCCCGGATACTCTTGGTACTTGCCGTTCTGTTTACCGGCGCCTGTGGCACGCAAAAGGCGAGCACCGGTACCGGCGCGGAGGCGCCCATTACAGATACCTACTGGCGACTGACAGAACTCATGGGCAAGCCGGTACCCGCAGCAGTAGTGGGTAAGAAGGAAGTCTATATTCGTTTGCGCAGCAATGGCAACCTGGAGTCTTTTGCGGGCTGCAATGGCGTGGGTGGACGGTTTGAAGTGAAGCCCGGTTTAAAAATCAGCTTCAGCAACATGATGGGTACCATGATGGCCTGTGATGAACTTGCTGCAGAAAATAAATTGCTGGAAGCGTTGAGGCAAGCGGATAACTATATCCACCACGGAAAGGTGCTCTTGCTGAACAAGGGCCGGAAAGCACCGCTGGCAAGATTTGAGGCCGATTATTCTAAATAATCGCTTATCCTTTGCCGTTACTATTGGTGGTGGCTGCCAGCGCTTTTGTTTTCCTGCGCTGGGCGGTATAGATACCCGTTTTTCCACTACAGTAAAATGCCGTAAAGCAGGCGAGTGCAAAGTAGATGACATAGCTACTTCCAAAAAGTTCCATCCCCATGATAGTGCAGGCCAGCGGGGTTTTGGTAGCGCCGGCAAACACCGCAATAAAGCCCAGGCCCGCAAAAAGATCTACAGGCGCGCCGGTAGCCATGGCCAGTGCATTGCCCATGGTGGCACCAATAAAAAACAGCGGCGTTACCTCTCCACCTTTAAAGCCCATGCCCAGTGTAAAAGCGGTAAAAATTATTTTCCATAACCAACTAAAACTGCTTGCCCCGCCTGTATGAAAAGCATTTACAATAGACACGTCAGAAGGCAGGGGGGCAGTTACGCCAAGCCCGGTATAATTGCGCGTGCCGCTGATAAAGCATAGCAATATGATGATCAGCCCGCCAATAAAAGGTATCAGCCACGGTACTGGTATATACCGGTTGCTGATTGTATTAATTATGTGCTGAAGGCGGGAGAAGCTATAACTGGCAAGCCCAAACGCTATACCACCCAGCAGCGTTTTACCCAGCAGGATAACAGAAGGCGCCGCAATGGGTAGCCATTGTGCGGCCGGTGTGGCACTGCTGATATAATAGGCCGTGTGCGCTATACCACAGGCCGCGCACACCAGCGCTGCCAGTGCGCTCGCAAAGAGACAGGGCAGAATGGCCCGGTATTGCAGGCTGCCCACCACCAGTACTTCAATGGCAAAAACGGCCCCGGTAACAGGTGTGCCAAAGACGGCGCCAAAGCCGGCGGCAATACCCGTCATTAACAATAGCCTGGTATCTGCTGGTGATAGTTTCCATTTTCTGGCAATGCCAGCGGCAATGCTTCCACCCATTTGCACGGCCGTGCCTTCCCTGCCGGCAGAGCCGCCAAAAAGATGGGTAACCAGCGTGGTCAGCAAAACCAGCGGGGCCATCCGCACGGGTACACCGCCCCCGGGCTGGTGAATTTCTTCCATTACCAGGTTATTGCCTGCTCCTGCGTTTTTACCAGCCAGCCGGTATAAGAAGTAGATGCCGATGCCTGCCAGTGGCAGCAGGTACAATAGCCAGTTATGTTGCCAGTGAAATTGCGTTACCAGGTCTAAGAGCCAAAGAAACAATGCTACCAGCAGTCCGGCCAAAACAGACAATACAACAATGGCCGCTGCCAGCCGGAGTCGCTGGCGGTTTACCTTGAATGATTGTAAAGTGGTTGTTGTATTGTTCATACCTGCAAAAACGCGCTCCAGGCTTGCACTGGCATAGCAGCAGAGGAAATAATGATTGGTTGCAAAAGCATGTATGTAAAGTCCTTCACCACCGGCAGCCTGCTGTTGCTATGCCTTAGGGTTGCAGGCAAAGTATGCCGGTCTGCAAGGTAAGGGTAGGAAAAGAAAAAAACCCTACGGGCCGAAGCGGGTAGGGTCAGCGGCTTTATATAGATGTTGGAAATACGTACAAATGATCTATTATCTGGTGCTGCCGCGGCGGCATTATCCGTTCCTGTTAATGCAATTCAGATCTTCAAAAGCAATTTCCAGCCGTTTAGAAAAAGTTTCTTCTCCCTTGCGCAGCCAAACGCGTGGGTCATAAAACTTTTTGTTGGGCTTATCTTTTCCTTCGGGGTTGCCGAGTTGTCCCTGCAGGTAAGCCTCGTTCTTTTTGTAGTAGGCCAGAATGCCTTCCCAGAAAGCCCATTGCAGGTCTGTATCAATATTCATTTTGATGGCACCGTAACTAATAGCTTCCCTGATCTGGTTTTGCGGAGAACCGCTTCCACCATGAAATACAAAGTATACCGGCTTTGGACCTGTCTTTAATTCTTTCTCAATATAATCCTGGCTGTTTTTTAAGATGATGGGGCGTAGTTCTACATTACCCGGACTGTATACACCATGCACATTACCAAACGCAGCGGCCACGGCAAAGAGCCTGCCTACCTTGCTAAGTTCTGTGTAAGCATGTGCAACATGCTGCGGCTGGGTGTATAGCTTCTCATTTTCCACACCGCTGTTGTCTACACCATCTTCTTCACCACCGGTTACACCCAGTTCAATTTCAATGGCCATGCCCAGGGGCTGCATGCGTTTAAAAAACTGTACAGAGGTTTCAATATTTTCTTCAATAGGTTCTTCAGAAAGATCAAGCATGTGAGAGCTGAACAATGGTTGTCCTTTCTCTTTGTAAAATTTTTCGCCCTCGTCCAGCAGACCGCTGATCCATGGCAACCATTTTTTTGCAGCATGGTCTGTATGTATTACCACCGGCACGCCGTAATGTTTGGCAACATTGTGAATATGCAGTGCACCTGAAACCGCACCCGAAATATTGGCCTGCAACTTATCATTTGGCATTCCTTTCCCGGCTATGAATTGTGCTCCACCGTTGGAGAACTGTATAATAACGGGTGAGTTCACCTTTGCCGCTGTTTCAAGCGTAGCGTTGATATTGTCTGTACCAATGGTGTTTACAGCAGGTAATGCAAATTGATTGTCTTTGGCGTCTTTGTAGAGTGCTTCCAGCTCATCGCCGAATAATACCCCGGGTTTGTACTTTTTCATGTCTTAAAAAATGCAGTTTTTGTTATTGATAAAACGATTAATTAGAGGCGCGGGCCATGCTGAAAAGGCGCTGCAAAGATAGTATAGTTTAGGCAGACTATTGAAGCTTAAATCACAGCCCTTGTCATTATAGCATAAGCCATCAGTCTTCAAAACGGCTTTGAATTTTAGGTATCAGCAGGAGGTTTTTTTGCAGGGTCTGTTTCAGGTTTCGCTTGAGCAACTGCCCCATGCTGCGGCATTTTTTAAACGCGGGCAGGTTGCCATAATGCTGGCCCAGTTCAGTCTTAAGCTGTAACAATTTTTCAGGGGTAGAGATCTGGTCCTTCGACATAATATCCAGCAATTCTTTGATGCGGTAACGGGCCGATGCCAGCCTGAAGGTCATCAGCGTGCGTTCTTCTGCCTGGTATTGCGCAATGGAATCTTTGTCGAGGTACTTGAGCGACAAATCTACAAACGCTTTATTTTCTTTAAAGAATTGTGGCAGGTACAAATTCTTGCGCCCTTCATAAGATTGCTGGTCAAAATCTATACAGCGGATGCGGTATTGATAATCTTCTATATCCGGCGTAATGTCTACCACAAAATTATAGCTGCGCATATCGCCCAGCAGGCGTACAAAACAGCGTTCATTAAATTTTACAAACTCTTTTGCCAGCCTGATCTTATTGGTATCCGGCGCATCCAGGTATTGTTTGATAAATACATCTCCGGGTATGCCCGGTATATGTTCTTCAACCAGGGTATTGTTCTGTACAAAGAAGGTAATGCGGTTGGGGGAGAGTATATGCTCCAGCTCCAGCCCATAGATACGTGAAGCATCTGCCATCTTTATATAGTAGTGATCATAATTATCATTGAACTTGTTAACAATGCGTATGCGGAAGGGGTGAGAGTTGCCAAAAGTGCAATAGTCTATACGCGCCACATCAAGGTGTTTGCTGAAAGTAAGATCACCCTCTGTTTTTAATATGGCATAGATATTCACCAGGCCATCGCGGATATAATTCCATTCACGCATATCATAGCTCACGCTTTCCCAATAGGTATCTTTTCCGTTCTTATCCAGGATGGGTACAGAATAGGTATAGTTGCGCAGGTCTCTGTAGGTGACGGGTAATTTTACTTCCCTGCCATGTTGTTTCAGGTAGGCAAGCAATGGTTCAATTACCGGGAACATCGGTTTTTTGCGCGATGGCCGGTCCGGGTCACTGGCAGAAAATCCTTTCATTTGCTCAGCAAAACTCATAGGGTATGAAGGTACGATTATACACAGGCAACCAAAAAGTGAAACTTACCGCTGAGCAACCAACGCAGTTTGTACCTTTTTCAGTAGCGAAGAAAAATAGCCGGGCGACGCTAACAAGCGGCTGCCATACCAGCTAAACATTTCTCCGTCTGCCAACAGTACACGGGAAGATGGCAACTGTGCCTCTAGCTCGCGGGCGTGCTGCGCTGTAAAAGGATAGGGCTCAGAAGAAAGCAGTACCAACTGACAATCGGCATGCTGCAGATCTTCCAGGCTAATGGCCGGGTAACGCGTACTGCCTTCAAATACATTTATGAGGCCGCAGCGTTGCAGCATATCATGTATAAACGTATCACCGCCCACGCTCATGTAAGGTTGCTGCCAGATAAGGTAGGCTGTCTTTACAAGAGGGTTGGCGGGTTGAAGGTGAGCAAAGGCATGGAGGATGTCGTTTTGTAAAATTGTTGCCTGTTCTGCGCGGTTAGTGAGTAGGCCAATATCACCCAGCATTTGCAGGGCATCTTGCAGGTTGCTGATATCACTGGTATACACGGGGCAATGTGCGGCCAGTGCTTCTACCTGCCACTGTACATTTTCTTCTTTGTTGGCAATGATGAGATCAGGCTGCAGGGAAAGGACTTCTTCTACGTGTACCGTCTTTGTGCCGCCGATTCTTTTTTTATGACGAAACCAGCTTTCAGGATGCACACAGAATTTGCTGATGCCGGCTACCTGTTCATCAAGCCCAAGATGGTATAACAATTCAGTCTGCGAGGGTACCAGCGATACGATGCGTTCTGGAGCAGAGGGAAGTTCAACCTTTTTACCACATTGATCAATACAGGAAATCATGCCGGCGCTTTTGGCCGCAAGGTACAACAATGAAATGCGCTGATAGAAAGGGGGTGATGAATTTGGAGCGAAGTAGTAATGCTGCAATGAAAGCCTTCCCGGAACTCTTTTGCCTCCTGCCAAACGGTTGATTCGGCAGGAGGGTACTGGAGATTAAAAGGATTGTTTTTCAGTGATAATGGATATGGTTTTTCTCAGGATACGGTTTGGGTTTTTAAAGGGTAGAGAAACGGGTTTCTCATTTGGATTTGGATGGTCTTTTCATGGACGGATTTTAAAAACCGGACTATTTTTAAGAATACTGGATTGCAATAGAAAAGTTGACTGATATTGGATTTTTTAAGGTTTTTTCTTAGGATTTGGTCTTTGGATATTGGATGTTGGATGCCGACTTTTTAAGGGATATTGGATTCGAATATCAATCAACTTCTGGTACAAATGTAGATACCACGAAGAGGGTATGCAAGAGCGGTTTTAACCGATCTTTAACCTTCGGTATTCATCCGTCGCATGGTGTAACACCTACAATGCCGGCCGTAAAATTACGTTGCAACAGACCGTGCAAATCCGGCTGAGAAAACCGTACATCGGCTACAACCCACGCGCAGCATGACTTATAGCGCATCGGCCAAAAAGCCGTCAACTTTCCTTGTTACTTACTCAGCGCGTTCAGCACATCGTATTTAGTAACAATATGGTAGTTTCCTGTATCGTCTTTGCTCAGCACCGCGCCATTCTCCTTATTGATGAGTGTGCTTAGTTTCTCCACCGGTGTGGTAAACTCTACCAGCGGAAAGCCAGGTTCAATTACAGAGGCAACACTTGCATTCTTTATATCGGGGTTAGAAAATACTTTCTGAAAAAGACCGTTCTCACTGATAGAACCCACCACGCGGTTATCTTCCATCACCGGCAGGTGTTCAATATCATATTTCTTCATGAGCTCCACTGCTTCAGAGACGGTGTGCCGGGGGGCAACATGCACCAATTTTTGTTTTGCAGCACGGCCGTTTACAATGTCTTTAAATGTTTTTACATCCAGGAAACCGCGCTCCATCATCCACTGGTCGTTATAAATTTTAGCAACATACCTGCTGCCATGATCATGAAATATCACTACCACTACATCGCTGGCCGTAAGCTGATCTTTTAGTTGAAACAATCCCTGCAGGCAGCTGCCGGCACTGTACCCGCAGAACAATCCTTCTTCTTTTGCAATGCGCCGCGCCATCACCGCGCCATCTTTATCCGTAACCTTGGTAAATTCATCTATGTACCGCATATCATAATTGGCGGGTACAAAGTCTTCACCAAAACCTTCACTGATGTAGGGGTATACTTCTTTTGGATCCTCTTCGCCGGTTTCAAAGTATTTTTTTAACAGGGAGCCATAGCTGTCGATAGCCCACACTTTTATGGCCGGATTTTTTTCTTTCAGGTATTTGCCGGTGCCTACAATGGTGCCACCCGTACCGGTAGCCACCACCAGGTGCGTTACTTTTCCATCTGTTTGTTCCCATATCTCTGGTCCGGTTTGTTCATAATGTGCCAGTCTGTTGGCAAGGTTATCATACTGGTTTACATACCATGAATTAGGTACTTCTGTGGCCAGCCTTTTGGAGACGGAATAATAAGAACGCGGGTCTTCGGGTTCTACGTTGGTAGGACAAACAATTACCTCCGCACCAACGGCCTTTAAGATATCTGCCTTTTCTTTTGATTGTTTATCCGTGGTAGTGAATATGCATTTATAACCCTTTACGCAGGCCGCCAGTGCCAGTCCCATACCGGTATTGCCGCTGGTGCCTTCAATGATGGTGCCTCCTGGTTTTATCTTGCCTTCCTGCTCGGCCACTTCCAGCATCTTCAACGCCATACGGTCTTTGATAGAATTGCCCGGGTTAAAGTATTCTACCTTTGCCAGCACCGTGCAGGGCAACGACTTTGTTATCTTGTTAAGACGGATCAGTGGCGTATGCCCAATGGTCTCAAGTATATTATTCTTTATATCCATGCAACAAAGTTAGTCGATTTACTACCAGCGCTTGCGCGTGCAGGCAGGCTTTTTCTCCGCCAGCGGAGTTGCAGCCATCATGGGCCCGTGGACGGGACCCGGGTATTTAGTTGCAAGGGGATGAAGCAGAACGAATATTTTAACCGCGGCATACCAGGCAATATCTTTGCAGCGATGAAAGTGTATTTTATTGCCGGACTGGCAGCAGACGAACGGGTGTTTAAACACATTCAATTGCCTGCGCCATGTACGCCCGTACACCTGCAATGGATTACACCTGTCAGCAATGAAACGTTAGCAGCCTATGCACTAAGGCTTGCTGCGGCTATTGATACCCGTGAGCCTTTCGGGCTGATTGGATTATCCATGGGTGGAATGATGGCGGTGGAGATTGCAAAGCATTTAACGCCGGCCAGGACAGTGCTGATATCAAGCGTTCCTGCTGCCAGCCAGTTGCCTTCTTATTTTAAGGCGGCGGGCCGCATTGGTCTGCACAAGTGGGTGCCGGTACAATGGGTGAAGTCGGCCTCACTGGCCAAGCGCGTTTTTACCCTCGAAACGCCTGAAGACAAGGAGATGCTGCGTGCGCTGATACGTGAGAGCGACAATGCATTCATCAGCTGGGCAATGGGTGCCATTCTGCAATGGAAGGAAAATGAGGCGCCGCAAAGTTATGTACATATCCATGGGAGCAGGGATGCGGTATTGCCGCTCAGGAATACAAGGCCCACGCATGTGATTGCCGGCGGCGGGCATTTGATGATAATGAACAGGGCTTCGGAAATCAACCGAATTTTAAGCGATGTTTTTGCTGCTGAAAAAAGTTAGGGTTTCACTTCAATTGTTCTCAGGCCTTTGCTTCGGCCCGGTAGTTAATCCCCAACGTTTATTGGTGTATTCTTTCTCCAATAGAGTCTTCCAGCATACATATAATTAAATAGCTATCTATTTCTAGCTCTTAAAATAACAATTGCGTATTTACGAAATAAATATGTTTTTGATCAGGGGGCTGTCTGCATTTTTTATTAGGGTATGATGCTATCTTTTCCGCGCTTTTTTGCATAACCACAAAAAATTAAGCTATGCAGCGAGTGAAAACTTACCTCGTTTCCTGTTTTGTTTTCTACATCATTTATTGTTGTCCATAGTAGTTGGAAGGCTTGGCTAAAACCCTGTAATATGGAGGGGGATTAAGTTGCTGATAAAGGTCAAAGAACAGAATCCGATTTTTGTTTCCAGCTTCGGTGGTTATCCTTGTTATTATATTGTACTTTCCAAATATGTCCAATTTTAAAATTAATACGTCCGTTTACATTGAGCAATTCAAAAAGCGTCACCATTTAGATATGTCCATGGCATTTGCAGATTGTGCCAACCAACAACTTTCGCTGGCATTTGCCCGCGATGCGGGAATCAAGCTGAGTAAGCTGATCTCAATTTCCTGGGCAGGGGGGCCTGATTTCTTTTACGAAAAAGGCAATGTTTCAAAATTCGCCTCAGATATCTGGATAAACCATCACCACAACCCAATCAACATTGCCTGGCAGTCAACTTCAGGCAGAATATATGACATCGCAGATACAGATATCGACTGCAACGACATTCAATTTTGGTTTGAAGGCTTTGATGCACTGCTTTACCACCGGCAAATGTTTCCAACAGTAAAGTTGCCCTTCAGGCTGAAAGATCTTAGCTACGAGTTGCAGGTGCTGAGGCTGAATATGGATTGCAGCATCGAGATGACCATCAAGGAAACTGACCTCCACCGTGCGGATGAGCTTACAAACAGCATCGACGATTTTATAGACAACTACAACAAGGCATCAGAAAAAAAAGACCGATCGTTTGGCGTAGTACATAACTGGCGATCAACTGCAGTTGATAACAAACTCATGTATGAGATTGACACCGGCTTTACCGGCGCCAGGTTTTTAAAAAAGTTGTTGTTGTTCTTATCGTCCTTATCGGCTTTTGAAAAAGTGGAAGTAAAATAAACGGTTGCCCCGGCAATATTTATAATTTATAAACTGAATGCTTATCTGCTATGCTTCTCGGTCGTGTTTCAATACCTGCAGTACTTTTTCAGCTGCTTGTGCTGGGTTTGCTATATTATTTTTTTGATCAATTTTCTGGGGTAGACGCCTCTCTTGCATCACTCCTGGTATATGTACCTATGCAACTGATGCTGCGGCGCACCGTGGGCAGCAGCCATCGCAAAGGCAGCAGGCTTGCCAGGCAACAGCAATACACAGCAGCCATCCCATTTTTTCTTCGCTCCTTAACATACTTCAACCGGCATAGATGGGTAGACAATTATAGATTTGTTACGCTGCTGAGCGTCTCCAATATCTCTTACCGCGAAATGGCCCTGTATAACCTCGGTTACTGTTATGCCCAGGTGGGCGACAAAGAAAAGGCGCTTATATACTTACAGCAAACGCTGGCGCTGAACCCAGATAACAAGTTTGCAAAAGATACACTTGCCTTGCTCAAGCTTTAAACTACATTGGCATAATAGACTGCAGCGGGTTGTAGGCGCTGGACAGTAACAATATTCTTGATCCTGTTAATAAATCAAAGTTTTTTCTTCCACCCCATTCTTTACATTTGCTGCCCCACTAAAAAAAGAGCAGCAGCGCTGTATGGAAATAAAATATATTCAGAAAATTGGAGAAAAACTGGGCATCAGCATCAAGCAGGTGGTCAGCGTACATGATTTGCAGGCAGAAGGCGCCACTATTCCCTTTATGGCCCGTTACCGTAAAGAGGCCACCGGCAACCTTGATGAAGTAGTGATTGGCAATATTGTAGAAGAGATAAAATATTTTTCAGAGCTCGATAAGCGGAAAGAAACGGTACTGAAAACCATTGAAGGCCTTGGCAAGCTAACGCCTGAACTGCAACAACGCATCAACGATTGCTTTGACGCTACCGTGCTGGAAGATATTTACCTTCCTTACAAGCCAAAGCGAAAAACAAAGGCCACACAGGCCATGGAAAAAGGATTGGAACCCCTGGCCACTTTGCTATTTGCACAAGGTCCCGCGGATCCATCATTGGAGGCCGGCAAATTTATCAATGAACAGGTTAAAGACAGTAAAGAAGCCCTGCAGGGTGCGCGGGATATCATAGCAGAATGGATCAGCGAAAATGAACAGGCCCGCAACAAAGTGCGGCAGCTGTTCACTTCCTCCGCCGTTTTGTACTCTAAAGTACTCAGCAGTAAAAAAGAAGAGGAAGGCGCACAGTAGTACCGAGACTACTTTGAATTCAGCGAGCCGCTTGCACAAAGCCCTTCGCACCGTACGCTCGCCATCCGGCGCGGAGAAAAAGAAGGCTTTCTCATTATGGACATCAATATTGACCGGCAGGAAGCCATTGATGAACTGGATCGCATCTTTATAAAAGCAGCCAACCCCGCTGCTACCGAAGTAAAGAAAGCCATTGAAGATGCTTACGACCGCCTGCTGAAATCATCCATAGAGAATGAGTTTCGCCTGCTGGCAAAAAATAAGGCAGATGAAGAAGCCATACAGGTTTTTACAGAAAACCTCCGGCAACTGCTGCTGGCCTCGCCGCTGGGTTCAAAAAAAATTCTGGCGCTTGACCCCGGCTTCCGCACCGGCTGCAAGCTGGTTTGCCTGGATGCGCAGGGCAACCTGGTACACAATAGCACCATCTATACCCTGTCTGAACAGCAAACAAAAGAAGCAATAGCAGAGCTGAAATACCTGGTAAACAAATATGAGATTGAAGCCATCGGTATTGGCAACGGCACAGCCGGCCGGGAAACGGAACAACTGGTACGGGGTATCGATTTTGGTAAACATGTAAGCGTCTTCCAGGTAAATGAAAGCGGTGCTTCCATTTACTCAGCATCGGAAGTTGCGCGGGAAGAATTTCCTGACCATGACGTTACCGTGCGTGGCGCAGTAAGCATTGGCCGCCGCCTGTTAGACCCGCTGAGTGAACTGGTAAAAATAGATGCCAAATCTATTGGAGTGGGGCAATACCAGCATGATGTAAACCAAACCAAGCTGAAAGATGCGCTGGACAGGGTAGTGGAGAGTGCGGTAAACTTTGTAGGCGTAGATGTAAACACCGCTTCCAAACACCTGCTGGTGTATGTATCTGGCCTCAGCGCCACGCTTGCCAAAAACATTGTAGACTACCGCCTTAAAAATGGTCCGTTTAAAAGCAGGGCTGAGTTAAAGAAAGTACCCATGATGGGACCAAAAAGTTTTGAACAGTGCGCAGGCTTTTTACGCATACCCGGCGCCGATAGTATCCTCGATAATTCTTCCGTACACCCTGAAAGTTACCACGTGGTGGAAGCCATGGCCCGTGATGTACAGGCTTCGCTGGAAGATCTGATAAAACAGGCCGACCTGCGCAAAAAGATCAATAAGCGCCAGTATATCACAGAGACTATCGGAGAATTTACCATCAATGATATTCTTAAAGAGCTGGAAAAACCGGGCCGTGATCCACGCACACAAATAGAAGAGTTCCGGTTTGACGACAGCATTAAGACCATTGAAGACGTAAAAGTAGGTATGCAGGTGCCCGGCCTGGTAACCAATATCACCAATTTTGGCGCCTTTGTAGATATTGGTGTAAAGCAGGACGGATTGGTGCATATTTCTCAACTCAGTAACACCTACGTCTCTGATCCTAACCAGGTAGTAAAACTGCAGCAAAAAGTAATGGTAACGGTAACAGAAGTTGATGTGGCGCGCAAAAGAATTGCCCTGAGCATGAAGAGCGCTGCCGGTGCTGACCGTGCTGAATCCAGGCAGGAAAGAAAAAGTAGTCCTGCCGGTAACGGTAAAAATGCAAAACAAAAGGAGGCGCCGCTCAATCCCTTCCAGGCAAAACTGGCAGAATTGAAAAAGAAAATGGGCTAGGTATTTTTTAACCTAAGATCTGCTGTAAGGGCGCACTTACGGGCTTCCCAATAAATAATATAAAAGAGAGAGGGTTGTCTTGCAAAAGACAACCCTCTCTCTTTATAAGCAATTCATTGAAAGCGATGTGCTATACAAGTTGTTTTCTTTTTTTGCCCAGCCACATATCCAGCAACATCAGCCCGAT
>DATJGC010000222.1:0-7889 GCA_035495345.1 Chitinophagaceae bacterium
GGGGGCACGGTTGAGCAGGGTACTCGCAAAGCCCGCCGCATCTGCATGGGTAGATTCTGCATGATCAATGGCTACCACCACATAACCCTTGCTGGCCAGGTTTTCTGTAAGATAAGTAAGCAAAACGCGTGAGCCCGGGAAGCCATGAGAAACAATCACCAGCGGGTAGGGGGCACTGCTTACCAGGGGCGCCGCATCTCGCAGGCTTCTACCATAAAACTGGAAAGGCTTTAGGGGCCGCGTGCTATCTCGTAGTGAGCCCAACACATCCGTATAGGTGGAGAGTGCTGTTTTACCTTTTGGAATAATGGCCGGGTACCATACTTCCACTGTCACCGGGCGGTTATACATGGGCGTTACACCGTCTTTTGCCTGCAGAATATTCAGCTGGTTATTGTTTACCCAGTGCAGGGTACGCACACCCACCGCGTATTCACCCCGAGCTGCCAGCGCAGGCGCATCGGGCAGGGCATCGCCATAGATAAACTGGTTGCTGGCAGGCATCTGCGCGTGTAACCGAACACCGGTAACGCAAAGAATTAAGAATAGGCAAAACGTGTTTTTCATACTTGTGTTGGTTAAGCATCACATCCACCTGTTGTGTTTGTGTAAATAGTACACAACGAATGTCTGAGGCGAAGGCATCGTAAATGTACTTTCAAAAACGCGTAGATATGGTCTTGTTTATTTTAGAAAATGAATGTTTTTTTACAGCACATTAATTACAAAAACAGTTACTGATTGTATGAAACTGATGATGTTTATCGGCAATGATTTAATAGAAGCCGTACCGCTCGACCAGGATCGCATTCCAAAACCAGGGTACCTCGGCAGTTTCAAACGCAGTTTGAAAGAGAAATACCGCGAGATGATCATGCAGGTGGCTGAACCACCAGAGTTCCTGGTCATTGCTGCTTAATGCGCTTGCCTGCTATACCAGTGATAGCTTCTTCCCCGTGGCGGCTGCTTCATAAATCTTCATCAGTATCTTCATATCGCGCAGGCCCTCTTCTCCATTAATATGTTCAGGAAATTTTCCGGTGGTTAGAAATGATTTGGCTATTTCATCCATCATCACTGTCTGGTGATGCACTACCGGCATGTTTAGCGGACCGGCATTGGTGCTGCCTTTTATAGGGCCATAGCTGTACGCCGGGCTTAGTTGTATCCACCCCTTGGTAGCAGAAACATAAAGTTGTTCAATATTGGAGCGATAAGAGCTGAAGCCGTTTACCGTGGCATGACCAGGAAATTCCAGCTGCCAGGAAATAGATTGTTCCACGTCTTTGAATACGGCCGGTTCTGTAACGGGACCGTATTGCGCGGTAACAGAAAGGGGTTCTTCACCCGTAACATACCTCGCGGCCTGAACGCAGTAGATGCCCACATCCATCAGCGGACCGCCACCGGCCATTTCTTTCTTCAGGCGCCACTGCGTAGGGTCGCCAATATTAAACCCGAAGTTGGTTTGTATAAATCTTACGTCACCCACCTGCTTCTCGCGGCACTGGCGTATAACTTCTTTGGTGAAGGGTTCAAAGTGCATTCGGTATCCAATGCCCAGTTGCACATTGGCTGCCTTGCAGGCCTGTATCATGTCTTCTGCATCTTTTACAGTAGTAGACATGGGCTTCTCGCACATTACATGTTTGCCCGCCTTTGCAGCCCTGAGCACAAATTCTTTGTGCATAGAATTGGGTAGCACCACATATACAATGTCAATGTCTTTATTGCTGGCAATCTGGTCGAAGTTCTGGTAGTTGTAGATATTCTTTTTATCAAGGTTGTACTTCTTTGCCCATTCATCTGCCTTGGCAGGGGTGCCGGTTACAATACCCGCCAGGTAGCAATTAGCCGTTTTCTCCAGCGCCACTGCCAGCTGGTTTTTTGCATAGCTGCCGAGGCCCACCAATGCAACGCCTAATTTTTTTCCGTCTGCCATGGGCGCAATGGCCGCTGCATGACTGTCTGTTACTGAAAGAGCAGCAAGGGATACACCAATGCCACCGGTAAGTTGCTGGAGAAAGTCGCGCCGCGAAGTTTGCTTTGACATAGACAAGTAGTATAAAGTTGATTAAAGCTGTAATTTAAGAAGAAGCAGTAATACGTTGCGTGTATGCATCATATACTTTGTACTGAAAGCGGTTTATTTTTTATGGGCGATGCATAGGATGCGCAATACGGCGGGCAAGTTTACAAACCGGGATTGTTCCACTGCAGTACGTCTGCCAGCAATTTCCATCCATTGGGTTGGTATTGCCAAACATGTACAAAATAGCCTTGCTGAAGTTTGCCGGCCTTACCAGTAGCACTTGCAGTGCCATAGGTGAAGAACCAGCTTTTGTCCGCTGCGTAGAATGAACCTTTGTTGCTGAAAGAACAGCGCGGTAAAAATTGTTTCGTTATTGTAGCGCGGTTGGCCGCTATATCGAGCGCCATTGGTAAGTTGCTACGAATGATTAAACAATGGGAGCTGATTGCTTTTGCATAAGCGGCGGGCAGTTGTTTTGCTGCTTCCTGGGTGAAGGCCTTATCAGCTATGGTAGCATTCGCAGGCTGCTGCTTAAGCGGCATTGTATACAAGGCACTATCTGCATTGGCCATGGGCAGGCTGCCATAGCTGGCAGCGAGTGTTTTGCTGGTATGCGTAACACCGCCATCCAGCAAGACTTTAAAGGTTCCTTCGGCATTCCTGCGCCATACAGAGAAATAATTGCCTGCTGCAAGCGTATCAAGGTTTGGCCTCGACAATAAAATATACGGGCCCGCGGTAAAACCCATATCGCCGCCAGCGTTGATGGCAGATTGTACCGGGTACCATTTAAAAAGCAGGTCATTGTTGGGTAAGCCGCTATAAAAGGTGTTGCCGTTTACGGGTTTGCCGGCGTTAAATACAATGCCGCTGCTATCCAGGTTTTCAAGAAATGCTTCTTTAAAACTTTTATCGGCAGCAGTGGCCGCAAAATTATTTTCTGCTGCAATCAGTGCTGCGGCCGCATTGGTTTGCAGGGGGTGCTGCTGCGCGATGCCCTGGATGCAGCAAACGATGAAGCAAAACAAAAATGAAGATTTCAAGTGCTGTTGAATTTATAATGGCGAAAGCACCAGGCGCAGCAAATGCATCAACTGTACGGGCCAATGGTTAACAATGCAAAGCAACCAAAGGCAGCTTTTACTTTATAAACCGGATGCTGAAAGGGTAGCGGTATAATTTTCCTTCGCTTGCTTTAATGGTGCCTACCACTACCAGCACCATTGCGTAAATGGCAACAATCCATAAGAGCAATACGCCTACAATTGTGATCACCAGTAGTATTGCAACAATACATACAGTAAGCTGAAAATTGAGTGATTCTTTGGCATGTTCTCTTACAAAAGTAGATTCATCTTTCTTTACCAGGTAAATGATCAGGGGTGCAATAAAATTGGATACAAGGGTAACAATATGTGCAATCAGTGCCACCGTTTTCTCGTCCTGCGTGGGCATAACGGACGGCAACTGGTCGGTACCAAGCAGAGATGAGCTGGCCATAGTAAGGGTTTTAGTAGTGCAGCAAAAGTAGAATTTTAAATGGGCTTGCAGCCAATATTGTGTGGTAGCATGGGCCAAGGGCAGCCTTGCGTGCTAAACTAACAATCGTTATCTTTGCAACTCAATAATTTATTCTATGAAAGAAGTTGTCATCATTGCTGCGGTAAGAACCCCCATTGGAAGTTTTGGTGGAGCGTTAAAATCTTTATCAGCCACGCAGCTCGGCGCGGCGGCCATTAAGGCAGCGGTAGAGAAAGCAGGCATCAGTCCTGCCCAGGTGCAAGACGTATTGATGGGTTGTGTTATACAGGCCAACCTGGGGCAGGCACCTGCACGCCAGGCAGCCAAATTTGCCGGTCTGCCCAATGTAGTTAATTGTACCACCGTAAATAAAGTATGTGCCAGCGGTATGAAGGCCATTGCGCAGGCTGCACAAAGTATTGCGCTGGGAGATGCAGACATAGTAGTTGCCGGCGGTATGGAAAGCATGAGCAATATTCCTTTTTATGCAGAACAAATGCGTTGGGGCCAGAAGTATGGCAACAGCGTTTTTATAGATGGTTTGGTAAAGGATGGTCTTACCGATGTGTATGATGGTAAGGCTATGGGCAATGCCGGCGATCTCTGCGCCCGTGAATGTGGCATTACGCGCGAAGAGCAGGATGAATTTGCCATCAACAGTTATAAACGGAGTCAGTCGGCCTGGGAAAAAGGACTGTTTGCAAACGAAGTCATCCCGGTACAGATACCACAGCGCAAGGGCGACCCGCTGGTGGTGGCAAAAGATGAAGAACCCTTCAATGTGAAATTTGATAAGATTGCAACACTGGCGCCGGCCTTTGATAAAAACGGTACGGTAACCGCCGCCAATGCTTCTACACTGAACGACGGCGCGGCTGCCGTTGTGCTCATGAGTCGCGAGAAAGCCGAGGCCTTACAATTGAAACCCATTGCCAGCATTCTTTCCTATGCAGATGCTGAACAATCGCCCGAGTGGTTTACCACCACGCCCAGCATTGCGGTGCCAAAGGCCGTGGCAAAGGCAGGATTGCAAATGAGTGATATTGATTACTGGGAGCTGAACGAGGCCTTTGCCGTGGTAGGCATAGAAAACAGCAGGCGCATGCAATTAGACCCCGCCAAAGTAAATGTACACGGTGGTGCGGTAAGCCTGGGCCATCCGCTGGGCGCCAGCGGTGCCAGGATCATTGTTACGCTTATCAATGTACTAAAAGCAAACAATGCGCGCTATGGGGCTGCGGGCATCTGTAACGGCGGGGGCGGTGCTTCTGCCATGGTCATAAAGAATCTTTAGAGCTTCATGCATAAGCTCTTGCTGACGCTTGCCTGTGTATTTGCGTAGTTATTTACATACTAAAAGCGTGATTTCATTTTACAGGGCTTTTTACACAATAAAATAGTTAAAGGGTAGTTTGCAAAACGGCAAGGCGCCGTCTATATTTGCGCGCATAACCCTTTAACTAAACCCCTGATAATGAAAAAAACGTTTTTTGTAACCCTGGTGGCCGTTATGGCTGCTGCTGCTTCTTCTGCCCAAAGTTTTATGCATGGGGCCGGACTCAACGTATTTGTAGCCACTGCCGCCGGCGGCAAGGCTGCTGTAAACGGTGGAGTTACTTATTCACCCAGGTTTAATTTTATAGAGCAGCCTGATATGTCTGTTTCCATTGGCATTCCGTTTACAGTGGGTGTGTCTGGCAGCTATAGCGCCAGTTATAGCAGCCAGTACGGCAGTAGCTCAAGCAATACCCTCAGCGTTATGTTCAATGCGCCACTCCTTGTAAACCTGAACATGGGTGCGGGTGCCAGTAAAGAATCTGAAAGCAGGTTCGGGTATTTTGTGGGTGCCGGTTTTGGCTATCATTATGGCACTTACAATCTTTCTGATATTATTAATTATGAAGAAACCTCCAGTAAGTTCAGTACCATGGGCCCGGTAGGCAATGCCGGCGTTCGGTTTGCTGTTGGCAGTGGCACACACAATATAGAAGTGCGCTTTCAGTTTATGAAGGGCATTAACGATGTAAAGCCCAATATTTACAGTGCCGGTGCGGCGTTCAATTTCTAAGGAAAGAAAAGACAATTATTCATGTAATACGAGCCGGCCATTGCCGGCTTTTTTGTTGATTGCCGCGTGAAAATGTAGCTTGCATTATGGCCATCACTGTTAGAACTGCAACAGCTACAGACGCGCTGCCGGTAACCCTGTTAAGCAGGCAAAGTTTTCTTGATACTTTTGCAGCATTTAATACCGAAGAAGATATGCAGCTGTTTATGGAAGGCAATTTCAGCCAGGAAAATCTACTGGCAGAATTTGAGCAGCCTGAATATCTTTTCCTGGTGGCCGAAGAAAACAACGCCTTGCTGGGCTATGCAAAGTTAGTGTTGAATGCCACGCATGATGGAATGTTGCCGCCGCCGGCCATTGAAATAGCACGTATTTACGCTGCAAAAGCCGCTATTGGCAAGGGGGTGGGAAGGGCCTTGATGCTAGCCTGTCTTCAAACGGCAAAGCAACAACATTATACCACTATCTGGCTGGGTGTTTGGGAAAAGAATGAACGCGCCATCAGCTTTTACCGGCAATTTGGTTTTGAAAAATTTGGCGAACATCCTTTTGTATTGGGCAGGGATGTGCAGACCGACTGGCTGATGAAAAGAACGGTATAGCATTCAGTTGTATCGTCAGCTAAGATCTTTTGTAACACGAAACGCCTCAGCCGCTACATTCTTTATCTTCTCAATGATTTTTACCGCGTGCTCCCTGGAGTTTTCAATAAAGAGCCGGTGCGTATTCATACCGCCGCAAATAACGCCTGCCAGGAAAACATTTCTTACATTGGTTTCATGCGTTTCTTCATTGATGGCCGGGCACATGATACTGTCGTCTGACAATGCAATACCTATTTTTCGCAAAAAGGCCAGGTTGGGCTGGTAGCCCGTAGTGGCAATCACCCAATCGTTGGGTAGGGTAACCAATCCTTCGGGTGTTTGTATGATGACTTCCTCTTTCTTTATTTCAACAATGCTGCTGTTAAAATAGGCTTTGATAGAACCTTCGGCAATGCGGTTGAGAATGTCTGGTCTTACCCAGTACTTAACACGGGTACCAATTTCAGCCTTTCTGACCACCATTGTAACCTCTGCGCCTTTGCGCCATGTTTCTAAGGCCGCGTCTACAGAAGAGTTTTGCGCACCAACCACCAGTACCCGCTGAAAGGCGTAGGGGTGGGGCTCTTTGTAATAATGGGTAACCTTTGGCAGGTCTTCTCCGGGCACATTCAACAGGTAGGGGATATCATAAAACCCCGTGGCCACAATGATGTTTTTTGCCAGGTAGCTGTCTTTGCTGGTAGTCACCTTGTACAAAGGCTGGCTGTGGCCAGGTTGTTCATCCTGTACAGACAAAACTTCCTCATACAAATGAATGGCAAGCTGGTAAGTAACGCTTACCCTTCGGTAGTATTCCATTGCTTCCGGCCGGCTGGGTTTTGGGTTGTTGGACACAAAGGGCACAGCACCGATCTCCAATCGTTCGGAAGTAGAAAAGAACGTCATGTTAGACGGGTAATTATAGATGGAGTTTACCAGCGCGCCTTTTTCAATGACCAGGTATTGCAGCGATGCCTTTTTTGCTTCCAGTGCACAGGCAAGGCCAATGGGCCCTGCGCCAATAATAATAACATCGTACGGTTTTGCAGAATTCAAGCTGTATTCTTTTTGCAAATGTAATGCAAAGCGCGCAGGCCCCTGTTCTGCAGGGTTTGCTGTTATTGATAAAGTTCTTTGTAAACGCTTAATTTTGCCTTCACTTCAAACCAACCGCTATGAGTACTGTTAACCGCACCGTGGTAACGCTGGATGAGTTTACCATACAGCAATTAAGAAATTTTCCGAACGCCACGGGTGAGCTCAGCGGTCTGTTGCGTAATATCGGGCTGGCCGCCAAACGCGTGAATGTAGAAGTCAACAAGGCCGGGCTGGTAGACATCCTGGGAGACGCCGGCGCCGTAAACATTCAGGGCGAGGAAGTGAAGAAGCTGGATCTCTTTGCCAATAACCAATTCATCCGGGTTTTACAACAGGGTATCAGCTGTGCAGGGATTGCCAGTGAAGAACTGGACGATTTTGTAGCGTTTGATGATGATATCAGCAACAATTCTAAATACGTTTGCATGTTCGACCCGCTGGATGGCAGCGGCAATATAGATGTCAATATTTCCATTGGCACCATCTTTGGCGTCTATCGCCGCGTATCAACCCGCGGCAAACCGGTAACCAAGGAAGACTTTCTTCAGCCGGGCAAAAACCAGGTAGCGGCGGGTTACGTGGTATA
>DATJGC010000223.1:0-6870 GCA_035495345.1 Chitinophagaceae bacterium
GTAACAACCTGCGCCGCACCGCCAGGTAATCATCGGCGTTCATTTGCATAGAGTCTGCTATTTCAGCATAACGTGATAGTAAATACAAAATCGGTTTTTCATGGAGCAGTGCAGCCGCCACAATATAATGCCAATCGTCAGTATGTCGATAAACAGTCAAAGAAGTATCACGATAAAGCACGCGTTCAAGAATGGATTGGCCTTGTGCAGTAAGCATCATCATACAAAAGCATAAGGAGATGACGGCAGGCCGTGGTTTTAGATTCATGTAACTAAGGTTTAGGAAGGGAGCTGCGGCATAAAAATATCGCGAAGCCTTCAACCCTGAACAGGCGCATTCACATAAATTAAATTGCTATGGGTAGTGATACAGATGAAAAAATTTAAATGAATAGCAAAGGAAAGATGGTGGTAAGAAGAGTGCTTTTTAATTTTCACCATCGCCAGGTAAAGAATTAATAGCTATCAAAAAGATAAAAGGGGTAAATAAAAACACTTTCAGACCCGCAGCACATTAACAGCAATCAGATGCTCCATTAACCGGCGTCATTCTATTGCGGCCGTATCTGTTCTATCTTTTCGTTTTACTTTCAACAAACTCTACCGTCATGAAAGAAGAAAAAGACGAAGAACTCTGGCAAGAGGCAAAAGCCAGAGCCGATTTTAAAACCCATCTGGCCGCCTATCTTATCATTAACGGCCTGTTGTGGCTCATATGGTTATTCACCAGTCGGGACAATGCATACCCCTGGCCGATATGGCCCACCTGTGGCTGGGGGGTTGGACTCATCTTCAATTATCTGGCGGTGTATAAATTTAAAAACACCGTAGAAAAAGAATATGATAAGCTGAGAAAAAAGCAATCCTGAATCCGAGCGTGGCTTGTTCGGTATAATTAATAATACCTGAAGTCAATCAATAATGATGTAGTCCAGCCTAAGGTTGCGGTGTCTTTACCGTAACTATAATTGCAAACCATATAAGAACAAAAGTATGCAGCGCAAGTTCTTACTCAGTTGTGGCATCCTGTCGTCATTACTATACGTAGCGATGCTCATTTTTGTACCGATGCAATACAAGGGATATAGTATTGTAGATCAGACCATCAGTGAACTTTCTGCCATCGGTGCACCAACAAGGCCGTTATGGGTGCCGCTGGGCGTGCTGTACACATTATTGATAGCCGCTTTTGGGTGGGGTGTTGCGCAATCAGCCAATAACAACAAGCATCTAAGAATCGCAGGCATATTGCTCGTGGTCTATGGAACCATCGGCATTGGGTGGGTATTTGCACCTATGCATCAACGTGAGGCGCTGGCGGCGGGTGCCGGTAATTTGAGCGATACCATGCACCTGGTAATGGGCGCCGTTTCCAATCTTTTCATGATAATCTCGATGGCGTTTGCTGCCGCTGCTTTTGGCAGTGCTTTTAAAGTGTATACAATTGCAACCATCCTAACGCTGCTCACGTTTGGTATCCTAACCGGCATGAGGGCGCCTGATGTAAATGCCAACCGACCAACAGCATTTATTGGGGTTCTTGAAATGGTAATGCTGGGCGTGTTCTTTTTATGGACGGTGGTGCTGGCGATGATGCTTTTGCAAAGGCATAGAGACCTGCCAACTTACGCCGTTAGGTGATTTTCTACCCGGATGCTGCCAACCAACAAGCAGAATAATCGATCGCCCATAAAAAAACCTCACATCACTGTGAGGCTTTGTGGGAGTTGACGGGGTCGAACCGCCGACCCTCCCGACTTATCAGTCGGGATGCTCTAAACCAATGAGCTTTAATATGAGAAATAACTACATACTTAACTGACCTTAATGACAAAACCTCACATCTCTGTGAGGCTTTGTGGGAGTTGACGGGGTCGAACCGCCGACCCTCTGCTTGTAAGGCAGATGCTCTAAACCAACTGAGCTAAACTCCCTTTTTTTATCGGATGGCAAAGATAAGGGCTGTGGCTTTCCTCCCAAATTTTTTTGCAATTTATTTTTACACGCTGACTGACAGCAATGGTTACATAGATGGCTCGGCAAAGCCCCTCACCGGTGCTGGTACTGTTTAACATAGCTTGCCACCGTGAGCAGCGGCGCCACCCAGATATCCGCCTCGCGCTTTTTCAGGTATTGGAGAAATTTCCGGTGCTCCGGCAGCAACACATTCAACGCATTGCCACCCCCCACCCCGTGAAACAATATCACCAGCAACGACTTACTGGCCACCGCCTGGTCTACCCAGGCCATCATCTGTTCCGCGGTTTGCCCGCTAACCGCGTAACAATCCACATTGTAGAGGTCTACCTGGTCAATGGTATGCATCTGTTCACGCACCGCCCGCGCGGCCACAAAATCATTCTTCAGGCTATCGATAAAAGCTCCATCACTTACCTTCATATCGCCACAGGTAAAGGCAAAGGTTCTGCTGGTCTTGCCATCCAGCGCCTGTAAAAACAAATTATTCATCCTGGTTTCATCCACCATCCTGCGCACCGTATAATGGTTCATATCATAATCGTCCCTTACCCACTCGCGCCCCTTGCCTCCCACACAGGGATGGTACAGGGTATGATTGCCGAGTTCGTGACCACGGGCGGCCAGGCTTCTCCAGGCTTCCATGCGGTTGCGCACCGAGGAGGAATAACCCGTAATGTAAAAGCTGGCCTTGAGCTGCAATGAATCCAGCAAAGGAACGGCATTGTCAAGATGCTGGTCGATTGCATCATCATAGGTCAACACCACGGCAGCCTTTTTATGGTTCCACGGTGTGTCTTGCGCCGTTGAAGGCAATATGTTTAGCATTGAGAGTATCAGGGCCGAAATCCATTTTATCATAAACATCTTGTATTAAATAAGGGAATACTACTACGGAAAATAACAGAAAACTGCAATAGCATTACTATCACTAAATGTAAGAAAGAATTATAACTTGCAACAAGCCGCGCATACAACATGGCCCCCAGCCTTTGCCAATACTGAATTGTTAGCCTATGCAAAAAGAGATCACTATTTACGACCTGGCAAAGGCCTTGCAGCTCTCTGCTGCTACGGTGAGCCGTGCCCTGCAAAACCATCCGTCCATCAATAAAAAGACAAGGGAAAGAATTGTTGCCATGGCCGAGCAAATGGGTTATCGCTCCAATCGCTTTGCCAGCAACCTGCGCAAAAGTAAAACCAATACCATTGGCGTCATCATTCCCCGCCTGAACAGCCAGTTTGTTGCTACTGCACTGGCTGGCATGGAAAAAGTGGCCAGTGAAGCAGGTTATAATATCCTCGTCAGCCAATCAATGGAATCTGCCGCCCGAGAGATTGCCAATACAAAGACCATGTTTGATAACCGTGTAGACGGTCTGCTGGTTTCTTTGGCTTACAATACCGGCAGCATGGAGCACTTCGAAAAATTTATCAGTCGCGGCATACCCGTTATTTTCTTCGACCGCGTGGCCGACAATGATCAATGCCTTCGCATTGTGATCAATAACTACCAGAACGCCTATGATATTACTGCACACCTCTTGCAACAGGGTTGCCGCCGTATTGTGCATATAACGGGCAACCTTACCCGAAATGTGTATGCAGAACGTTATCACGGCTATACGGCCGCCTTGCAGGATGCAGGACTAATACCAGATACACAGCTCCTGCTCTCCGGAGAACTAAACGAAACAGCGGGCATGGAAGCCGCTACCGCAATATTGCAAATGGATCCCCTGCCCGATGGTATTTTTTGCGCCAACGACGTTTGCACCGCCAGTTGCATGCACCTGCTTAAGAAGAATGGCATCCGCGTGCCGGAAGATATTGCCATGGCTGGTTTTAACAACGATGCTATTGCCAGGCTGGTAGAACCCAATCTAACCACGGTGAATTATCCCGCCTACCAAATGGGCGAAGTGGCAGCCAGTACACTCATACAACATCTGGCCGGTGTACTGCCCATCAGCGGTACCGATACCATTGTGCTGCCGTCTGAATTGATCATTCGAGACTCATCGCTGCGGAAGCAATGATACAGGCATCGCGCAGCAGAAAATTTTAATAGCGAAGATGGGAGCAGCAATGGCTTCAAGGATGTATTGTCTTGCAATGCCGGAAGACCGGCAGGCGCATCAACCTATACATCTTCTGCCAGGCGGATGGAGGAAGGCGGCCAGATAAAATCTTTTGGATGCCGGCGGATATAACGGCCCAGCAGGGAAAAGAATTCAGGGTAATCTTTGAGCCGGATACCGCGCGATTTCACTGCCACATAGAAGGCCAGCGAGAAACTTACCAGGAAATTAAGAAAACCAATCAGGAGCACGCCGCCAACGATCGTAAGCAAATACCCCATGGGCACCCGGTGATCAAGCCCAAAATAACCGATAGCGGTATTACCTGCAGAAATGGTGATATGCCGTATATCAAACGGAATACCCAGGAACTTACCTAACGGTCCTGCACAACCGAGGAAAAAACCCAGACAAATACTACCGGTTAACGCGCCGGCACTCTTGTCTACCATGTTCACCAGCTTTTGCAGTTTCTTAGCGTTCATGGTATTTACAAATACAGGATGTGTTTTAATTCTTTCTGAGATACGGCCGTACACCACATGGTTATCTACATAGCCGGCAATCAGTCCGCTCAAAAACAAAAAGAAACCGGTAAAACAGGCATAGAGAAGGGCGAGGCTTTGAAAAGGATGCTGGTCTGCCAGCAATTTGGCCGCTGCAGCGCCTTCTGCAATCTTAAAGCCGGTAGCCTGGTAAATACACCAGGTAAGCAGGTAGGTAAGCGGAAACACAATGATCAGGTTGCCGGCAAAAGAAGCAATCTGGCTCCTGCTCACCTTGGCAACGGTAATCACCAGGTGCCGCAGATCCGGCCGGGCGCCCTGTTTTTGCAGATCAAGCGAACTGGCCACCGCAGACGCGGTGTAAGCAGGTTGCTTGGTAGCCAGGGTGGTATTGGTGCTATCCATCAGCACAAAACCCGCGGCATAATTAGACCCATAGGCAATGCCCTGCCAGAAAATAGGCAGGTGTAAAAGGCCGAGTAGGTTTTTGAGAATGGCTACAAAGGACACAATGAGGCCTCCACCCATCGCACTTCTAAACAACCTTCGAAAATCTTTTTTGGTTGAACTAATGTATTGCTCTCCTTTTTTACCCTTGTGTTCTGCAATCTGGTAGGCAAGCAAACCAAGATTGGTAGAAAGAAATTCGCCCAAACTGTTTTTCTTGTTCTCATTGCGGATAACGGTCACAAAATAATCCACAAACCGGTCTGTGTTAAATACATTGTCGCCATCCAGCGCATCAAGAATAATGAGCATACGCTCAATCTGTTCCTCTCGACGCACCATCACAAAGGTCTGCGCCAGGCTGGTGCCGTACTGCAGGCGCTGTCCCTTTACCCACTCATTGCTCTGCCGGCAATTGTAGAGGTTCTCCTGGATATTGCTGAGCAGGAGGCGTCGCTCTTCCGGCAATAAGCTATTGCCTTTTTCAATGAAAAGGTTTACCAGCCGGTTTTGCTCTATAAAAGGTTGAATGGCATCTGCAAATTCTTTATAGCGCACGGCCACTTCTTTTTCCATGCTGAGGTTCACCAGCCGGTAAGAAAGAATCTGGAGCGATTGGTGCAGCTGGGCTGCCAGCGCCGCTTCTGTTAAGTTTACATGAATGCCGAGCAGTTCAAAAAAGTTTTTCCACAAGGCACGGTCGATGCCGGAAACCCATACATAATCGCTTTTCTTGTAAAAGACATGACTGATTACATATAGAAAATCGTTCGGCAATTGCAATGCCGGTAAAAATTTATGTTTGATTTTACCTATCAGCTCCTGCACAAAACCACGCGAGCTGATGATACCGCTCTCCGTTAAAGCGGTACTGAGATTACTGTTCATGAACTGGCTGAGGAGCGATTTGCGGAGCGCAAAAAGCATTGATTTTTCCTGTTGCAACTGGAACAGCACGGCTTTAAAGCGAAGCTCCGCTTCCTCAATGTTTTTGTGCCGGGTGGGCCTTATCTTTTTTACAAGCTCTACCAGGTAATCTAGCCCCCGGTGATGACTGTTTAAAGAAAGAACAATGCCCCTCCCCTTGTCGTCTGCAGGCAAAGCTGCTTTCTTTCTTTGGATAAGTCTAAACATCAGGTTTACAGGTGAAAATTATGCCAGAATCTGGGTGTATAATGAATTAAGACAACTGGTTTGTTATAAATGTTGCAAACACTGGTATTATGTAAGCATTATTTATATTTTTGCAGAAATTACTAGGCATGGTATCGTATAAAGAACAACCTGGAACGCTGATAGAAGAAGAGCTGCTCCTGGATACTTCTCTTGAAAAATCTTACCAACTAATTGTTTGGAATGATGAGGTAAACACCTTTGAATGGGTGATAGAAACACTGGTAGATATTTGCGGCCATAGTGCAGAGCAGGCAGAACAATGTGCACTCATTATACATAGCCAGGGAAAATATGCGGTGAAATATGGCAGCTATGATACATTGAAACCATTATGCGATGCCATTACCGACCGCGGCATCAGCGCTACCGTTGAAGTAACTGTTGAATAGAGGACTGCTGCCGAAGGACTAAATATAGACAAGTCGCATCAAAACCAACGCAGCAGCCCATTAATATAAGCATTCTTACCATTATCTTTCTGCGTTTATTGAACAAACACATCGCAGCTTTTATCTTTCACAGGCATCACTGCCTTTATCCATAAATAGCTTCATGCCCCTGTTTGCCTTAGGTAAAGAACTTGTATTTCCGCCGGTGCACCTGAGTGAGCCAGACGGATTACTGGCGATGGGTGGCGATTTGTCTACCGAACGTTTGTTACTGGCCTACCGCAGTGGCATTTT
>DATJGC010000224.1:0-3456 GCA_035495345.1 Chitinophagaceae bacterium
CATCATAGGTTCAAAATTAGCAACTGTAGGTCAAAGACAATGCTCTTTGGATAAAATGCAAGTGCTATTACAAGAGCGGACACCTTGCTATTAGATGGTAGCGGCCATAATTTGTGTTACTGTGGCTGCTTAAATCCAATACTTTCCCTGTTTTTACCTGGCGCCTGGAAATGAACTTTCGTGGGCTGCACCTCATCAATGGCAATGAGATCATCGGTATCGCCCAGCACTTCGTCAATAAAACCAAATTGTTTGGCTTCAAGGCTGTTCATGAACCTGTCTCTCCTAAAAAGCGCTTCTATTGCTTCCCTGCTACTGCCAGAAAATTTTCCCATGAGATGAAATATTTGGTTTTGCAGTCGCTCCTGCTCTTTATAAGCAATGCGCACATCTTCCGTATAGCCTTTTGCCCCGCCACCCGTGGGGTGCATGTGGATGGTAGCATGTGGCAATGCATATCGTTGTCCTTTCTGACCCGCAGTTAGCAGGAAGGTACTCATGCTGCCGCAAAAACCCATGGCCACCGTGGCCACCGGTGACTGCAGCTTGCGCATAGTGTCATAGATGGCAAAGCCACTGTACACAATGCCACCCGGACTGTTGAGGTAAAGCATAATGGGCTGGTGATTTTCACTATCAAGGTAGAGCAGTTGCGCAACCACCAGGTTGGCCACATTTTCTTCAATGGCTGTTCCTAAATAAACAATGCGCTCTTTCAGCAGCAGGCTGTAAATATCATACGCGCCCCTTGTTGTACTATCTATGACGGTGGGTATTATCATGTCAGGTAAAGATTGAATGTAGATGCTGGGCAAAATCGCCTTCTTGCATGAGCTGGCGGTAGATGGTTTCTAAGCGCCGCCGCTCCCTGGCCCTTGCATAGTGGCGGATGAGCCGGTAAGCATTGCGTTGCGCTTCCACGTTTTCGGCAAAGGCCTCGTCTACCATACACCTTGCATGTAAGTTGGCAGCTTCCGTTTCACTCAGTTGATGCAGCAGCCACCGTTCTGTTAGTTGAATTTCATTCAGTTCACTGCGCATAGCTGTTCTGGGTTTTTAGGTGGTTGCGTACTTTCTCCAGGCATTTGTATTTCTGTACGGAGGCAGACCTGGCGCCGTTGAAACCAAACCGGCCCGCGATATCCTGGATAGAACAATGGTCATAGTAAAACGCTTTTAAAAGCTCAAGACATTTCTTACCGCTGTTGATAAGGGAGGATTGAAGGCTTTGCGCTATTTCCTCCTGGTCTGCATCCTCAGGCTCCGCAATATCAAATGCTGCCGGCAGGCTGGCCGTTGCGCCCCGCGCACGCAGCCAGCATATCCTGGCAATACCCAGCAGGTAGGCCTTTGGCGATGACTGCAGGCTCAGGCGCCCTGTTTTTTCCTTTTCCATATAGATCAGCAGCGCATCGTGAAAGGCATCTTTTGCTTCTTCTAGCGTGCCGCCTTTTTGCCGCACCATCCGCGCAATGGCGGGAAAGCTGTTGCGGTATAATTGTATGATAGCGTCTTCCGTGACTGTACTCATGGCAATGGTTGTTTAATAATAGTGTCTAAAAAGGTAGGAATATCACCGGTGAGAGCAAAAATAATTTTTGGCCAGACTAATTAACAAACATTACCTCTAAGGGCCCCCAGGAAGCTGTTAGGCCGAAGCCTTATACCCAGTACAAGTGGGTTGGCATGCCCGGTGGTATAAAAACGGTCAGCAGATGAAAGCCAGCATCCGGCAGCTACAACTGCAGCGATGTCTAACGGTAAGAGGAGTTTTTACATCGGGAAAAATTTCTCATCGTCCACTTTAAATAAATTTGTGGAGACACAATAGTTTGAACCAGCCATTCGGCCAACAGCTTTTAATGCAGACTGGTTAATTCTAAATCTATCTTCTATAATTTCATCGGATATATAGATGTGTTTTACAATGCCTACTACAAGTTTGGAAATACCAACGGTAACAATTTGAAAGGTTTCACATTCAAAAGCTATCGGCGACTCTTCTACACGATAGGGTTTTACCGTTAAACTTTTTCCCTTTGTTAATCCTGCATATTCAAATTCTGATACGCCATAGTCTAAAACCGTGGCGGTTTTAGCCATTTTTACTGCCATGGCCTCGTTGACAATATTAATCACAAATTCGCTTTTCAATTCCGCTACAATATTTGTGAACGTGTCCTTATTTTGACTGTTGGGCTTCACGCCTGCAACAGAGAAAGACA
Source organism: Chitinophagaceae bacterium (assembly GCA_035495345.1). GTDB lineage: Bacteria > Bacteroidota > Bacteroidia > Chitinophagales > Chitinophagaceae > JACMLD01. Next base: position 2,226 of record DATJGC010000224.1, read on the forward strand.
AGGCCATTGGATTATGACCCACAATGTTAAAATAGGAAAAGGGAGCAAGGTTAGTTTTACCGTCAGGAGAAATTGTTGATACCAGGGCAATTGGACGGGGGACTACAGACCCCGTTAATAATTTATACCGTATATCAAATGGTATTTCTTCAACATTAAGTTCCATCAATTATTGTTTAGAAATTCAACAAAAGCATTTGCGATCAATAAATCCTGTTCAAAATTTCCCCCGGAAACACCAACGCCTCCAATGACCCTACCGTCAGTAACCAACGGTAATCCTCCTTCTATCATAAATGCGTCACCGGGCACAATTTCAATGGTCTTGAGAAGAAACGGCAGTTTTTCCACTATAGTCCTTAAAGTATTCGTGGGACATTTAAACAAGAAAGCTGTTTTAGCCTTTAAAAAAGACACTTCATTTGTCATGTAATTTGCGTCCTCCATTCTCGCCTGGTAAACTATATGGCCACCCTGGTCTACAATAGTTAAACAAATAGCCACAGCATGCTTTTTTGCTACCTGGGCTGCTTTTAAAAAAGCAGCACTAATTTTTTCCATTTCCATAATAAATAGTAGGTTTGTGTCATTACTGTTTACACCATGTCAATAATATTGACAAATGTACATCGTAAAAAGATATATTTCCAAATGAATGACGAAAAAAATATTTCCGGACTCATACATCATTTGTCGAGACAACTGAACAATGCGTCAAATAAAAAGTGGACCGCCATCGGTTATCCTGATATTAGAACAACGCATGTAAGTATATTGCTTCGGATTCAGAGTAAAGAGATGAATCATAATCTTTTATCAAAAGAGCTGGGACTTTCAAGGCAGGGCTTATCGAAAATGAAGCATGAACTTATCGAAAACGGGTATTTGACAACTGCTCCTAATGAGAGCAACAAGAAGTCAGCATTACTGGTGCTGACAAAAAAGGGTAGCCATTTTCTGGAAGATTTCAAAAAAGCCAATATTGATTTGGAAAGGGCATTTATAAAAATGCTGGGAAAAGAGGAGTTTAATCATTTTAAGTCCTGCTTACTGGTACTTGATGAATTCTTTAAGACAAGCAGAAATGAGTAGGCGATAACTTTTCAATTACCGAAAGATGTATCAAATGACTTTTTCAGGATGATTCAGCAGTGCTACCGTAACAATCTTTAGCGAATTGCCCCACGCATCCAAAAGCCATTCAATGATAAAACTGATTGCAGCCATTTTC
>DATJGC010000225.1:0-5435 GCA_035495345.1 Chitinophagaceae bacterium
CGCGTTGGCATATGAACTGCAGGCAATCAGCAGAACAATGGCAAATGATAATACTTTTTTCATGGCGTTGCGTTTTATAGTGAATGTTGTGATAAGCTGATGCAACAAAAGTAATGGGCTGTTGAATGCTTGTCAATGCAATTGGTAGTGCCGGTAAGTACATGATAAGAAATGAAAAGCAAATAGTAAGAACGGTAACGGAAACGGTTAAGTGTATACTGCGCAATGCATGCTGGTTGCGCGTTTGCGTGATGTTGCACCAAAATTATGCGCTGCGCGTTAAGCCTCTGTTAAAGTGGAATTGTGATGGCTTCATGATAATTACGCATCTTTGCACAACAATAAAAAGAAGCGATCAATGAAACTTGCTACCAAATTTATACATGCCGGTGCTGAGCCAGACCCATCTACCGGTGCCATCATGACGCCCGTTTACCTTACTTCTACGTACGTACAGGAAGCGCCGGGTAAAAATAAAGGCTATGAATACGCACGCTCACAAAACCCAACGCGTAAGGCCCTGGAAGATGCACTGGCCATTATAGAAAACGGTCAGTTTGGCCTTGCCTTTAGTAGTGGTGTTGCTGCCACTGACGCGGTATTAAAATTATTATCGCCCGGTGATGAAGTCATTGCGGGCAATGATATGTATGGCGGCACATACAGGCTCTTTACAAAGCTGTTTGAGAAATTTGGTATCAAATTCATTTATGTAGATACTACCAATGCAGCTAACATTGAAGCTGCTATTACAGGCAATACAAAGCTGATCTGGCTTGAAACACCCACCAATCCGCTGATGAATATTACGGATATTGCCGCCGTTACCAGGCTGGCGGCTGCACAAAAGATATTGGTGTGCGTTGACAATACTTTTGCCTCTCCTTACCTGCAAAACCCGTTAGACCTGGGTGCAGATATTGTAATGCATTCATCTACCAAGTACCTCGGCGGACACAGTGATGTTATACAGGGCGCGTTGGTGATGAACAGCGCTAATTTGCGTGAGCAACTCTATTTTATTCAGAAAAGCAGCGGCGCCGTGCCCGGTCCAATGGATTGTTTTCTTGTACTGCGCGGTATTAAGACATTGCATGTACGCATGCGCCAGCACTGTGAAAATGGTGCCATTGTGGCTAAATGGCTTCGGCAACATCCTAAAGTAGCACGCGTTTACTGGCCGGGTTTTGAAGACAGTAAGAATTATGCCATTGCCAAACAGCAAATGCGCGACTTTGGCGGTATGATTAGCTTTGAACTAAAAGACGATAGCCATGAAGCGGCCATGAAGGTATTGTCTTCCACAAAAGTATTTTCTCTGGCAGAAAGCCTGGGCGGCGTAGAATCTTTGATAAACCACCCGGCCAGTATGACCCATGCTTCCATACCACGCGCAGAAAGAATTAAAAATGGATTGAGTGATTCACTCATCAGGCTCAGTGTTGGTATAGAAGATGCCGAAGACCTGGTTGCAGACCTGCAACAGGCCATCGGTTAAATAAAACCGGAGCGTACGGATGACAGCCCATAACGAAAAGCTGAAAGATTTTTTAGACAGAAAAGCAGCCGAGTACAACCAGCTTTCATTTCTAAAGGATGACCCCGTGTGCATTCCTCACCAGTTTACAAAAAAGCAGGACATTGAAATAGCGGGCTTTTTTGCGGCCCTGTTTGCCTGGGGCAACCGTACTACCATCATCAATAAATCTAAAGAACTGCTGGGGCTGATGGACAATGCGCCGCATGATTTCTGCTTGCAGCACAGCGCTGTTGAGTTGCAAAAACTTCTTTCCTTTAAACACCGCACCTTCAATGCAACCGATGTGCTGTACTTTGTGCTCTTCCTGCAACATCATTATTCCATTTCCGATACCCTGGAAACTGCTTTTACGCAATGGATGGGCAGGCATGACGAGGATACAGAGCAGGCACTGAATGGCTTTCAGCAATATTTTTTTTCTTTGCAGGATGCACCGGTGCGCACGCGCAAACATATTGCCTCCCCCCAAAAAAATTCTACCTGCAAACGGTTGAACATGTACCTGCGCTGGATGGTACGGCGGGATAAAAAGGGTGTTGATTTTGGCCTCTGGAGAAATATATCGCCCGCGCAGCTGGTTTGCCCGATAGACGTGCATGTAGCCAGGGTGGCAAAGCGGTTTAACCTGCTGCAGCGTAAACAGTTGGATTGGCAGGCGGCCGTGGAACTGACGCAGTACCTGCGAAAACTGGATGCCAAAGACCCGGTAAAATATGATTTTGCTTTGTTTGGATTGGGTGCTATAGAAAAGTTTTAATGAACAACGAGACGCTCATACAAAACATTAACCATGCTATGGAACTGGCACTGCCGCCGGGTCTCTCCTTGCATGAACTAAGGCTGCGGCTGCAAAAAGAAATCAATGAGCTGATTGCAAACAATTTTAACCAGCTGGTAAGTATTCTCTACCGTGTAGATGTAAATGAACGCAAACTCAAATTTCTGCTGCAGGAGAATGTGGGAGAAGATGCGGCCGTAATTATTGCAGACCTGCTGATAGAACGGCAGTTGGAAAAGATAAAAGCAAGGGCTGCCTTTAAACAGGATAACGCGCAACCGGATGATGAGGAGAAATGGTAAAGTTTGTTAACGAAGCGGACACTGCATTATTTAAACATCAATTCTTTTACTTTCTCTTTGTCTTCTTTTTCCTTCTTTAAATCAAACATGGTACCGAAGACACGGTCCCAGAGTGTGGTACTTACGCCAAAACCTTTTTCCTGTTCCTTGTAATGGTGCAGGTGGTGGTTGCGCCACAAGGGTTTCATCCATTTAAAGGGCGGGTTCCAGGCATGGATGGCAAAGTGCATGGTACCATAGACCAGGTACCCAAAAAGAAAACCGGGAAAGAATAGAATTACGGTATTGCCCAATAAAAAGTACTGTGTGCTAAAAATAATGGAGGCTAGTATCAGGCTCGGCGCGGGCGGCATAAAAAGACGTTCTTTATCGCGCGGGTATTCATGATGGTTAGCATGTATGATGTAGACAATACGCCTTGCGCGGGCGCTGTGCGCAACATAGTGAAATGCGAAGCGGTGCATGAGGTACTCAAAAAGTGTCCAGCAAACCATACCTGTAGCAAACAACAGCAGAAAATAACCCAGCGTAAAGTCAAGTCTGTAGAGGCTGTAATACATCATTGCCGCAATTACCGGAAGGTAAAGACCCCAGATAACAAAGGGATTTGTTTTGGTGAGCATTTCTAAATACTGGCTCCTGAAAATCCGCGCCTGTCCCTTGTTATGAATCTTTTCAAACTTCATACATCCGATTTTGCATTGCAAAGATAAAACAAAAACCAAAAATCTTTTTTACTGCGCAGCTGCCCGGCAGCAACGCATGGTCTTTTGAACAACTTCAGTACAAAGTTTATACCATCCAATAAAAGCTTTGTGAATCGCTTGTTTTGTGCTAAGAGGCCTGCTATAATTATTGATTTGATAACAAAGCTCACGCTTCTGTTGTTGAAGCTGTGCCAGCGCCTGTCAGCGTAAAATATGATAAGGGTCAGAGTTTATTTAATTACATTATTTTTGCGCAAATTAAACGCGACTATATGAGCAAAGGACCCGTTTCTACATTTATAGAACACCATTACCGGCACTTTAATGCGGCTGCGCTGATGGATGCGGCAAAGGGCTATGAAACGCACCTGTTGGAAGGCGGAAAGATGATGGTAACGCTGGCGGGTGCCATGAGTACAGCGGAGCTGGGTCTCTCCCTTGCGGAAATGATACGGCAAGACAAAATTGCCATCATTAGCTGCACCGGCGCTAATCTGGAAGAAGATATTATGAACCTGGTGGCCCATAGCCATTATAAGCGCGTACCTAATTACCGTGATCTTAGTCCGCAGGAAGAGTGGGATCTGCTGGAGAATCATTATAACCGCGTTACAGATACCTGTATACCCGAAGAGGAAGCCTTCAGAAGGCTGCAACAGCATATTCATAAAATATGGAAGGAAGCCGATGATAAGGGAGAGCGGTATTTTCCGCATGAGTACATGTATAAAATGTTATTGAGTGGTGTGCTGGAACAATACTATGAGATTGATCCAAAAAACAGCTGGATGCTGGCCGCCGCTAAAAAGAATATTCCCATTGTTGTACCCGGTTGGGAAGACAGCACCATGGGCAACATCTTTGCCTCTTACATTATTAAAGGGCAGTTAAAAGCCACCACCATGAAGAGCGGCATTGAATACATGGTATGGCTGAGCGAATGGTACAGGAACAATTCAGGTGGCAAGGGCGTTGGCTTCTTCCAGATTGGGGGTGGCATAGCGGGTGATTTTCCTATCTGCGTGGAGCCCATGATGTACCAGGATCTTGAATGGCATGATGTGCCCTTCTGGAGTTATTTCTGCCAGATTTCAGACTCTACCACCTCTTACGGTTCTTACAGTGGTGCAGTGCCCAATGAAAAGATTACCTGGGGAAAGCTGGATATTAAAACGCCCAAGTTTATTGTTGAAAGCGATGCCACCATTGTAGCGCCGCTGATCTTTGCATGGCTGCTGGGCTGGTAATGCGCAGCCATTGATCATTGTACACAAACACCGCCGGCAACCTTTTATTGGTCATTTACTTTCATGCATACTGTTGACTATACCGCCAAAAAGATCAATGGCGCCATACCTATCAATGGCAACGTATACAAAGACGTATGGCAGCAGGCTGCCTGGAGCCGCCGCTTTTGTGATATGGTTACAGGTACGCCGGGCATGTACAATACGCAGGCGGCAATACTTTGGAGTGATGAATACCTTTACATTGCTTTTAAGGCCGAAGAGCCCTTTGTTACCGCCCGCCTGACGCAGCGCGATAGCCTGATTTTTCTTGAAAACGATCTTGAAGTTTTTATTGATGGCGGTGATTGTTATTATGAGCTGGAAGTAAATGCCGCCAATACCGTGTACGAAGTATTCTTTGTCTGGAAAGACGCCTATACTAAAGACAGCCGTTTTAACAACCCTGCGTTTGATGTACACCAGCCAGGCGCGTATACCTTTGGCGGAGACTATGACCGCAGCGGCGCCAGCTTCTGGAAAGGCACTCACCCCCGTGGTATACGATGGGCTTTTACTGGCTTTGACATGCCCGGACTGCAAACCGCTGTGCAGGTAGAAGGCACATTAAACGATAATACAGATACAGACCGCGGCTGGAACCTTGAGATAGCTATACCGTGGAGCAGCCTGTCTCTCCTGGCCGGTGGCAGAAGCATTCCGCCGGCTGATGGTGACTGTTGGAAAATGTTTTTGGGCAGGTTTCAGCAACTGTTTACCGGTGGCAAAGAGCTTCAGCCACACCCGGCCATGGCGTTGAACAGTCATGGCATCTATGATACCCACCTGCCTGAAAAATGGAGCAATATTTTATTTACAAAA
>DATJGC010000226.1:0-3174 GCA_035495345.1 Chitinophagaceae bacterium
TGTGCAAAGATTTTTAAAAAATTGATTCGGATCGTTTTCGCTTTTTCGCTTTGCATACATCTTTGGTCATATATCGTTTTTGAAAAACTGTTATAATGAAAGATCTTTGTTCAAGTAGAAAATGTAGATCTTAAGCCTAAATCAAACAAGATAAATAGATTCATCTTTTGCAGGATATGCATGCAGGGTAAAAGAGACTATCCTAATCTTACAATCCTTGTGGAATGGATGGTGTAGAAAAAAAATAGATCGCTGATTTACAGCGATCTAGTCTTAGTGAAGTGATCCCGCTGGGACTCGGACCCAGGACCCATACAATAAAAGTGTATTGCTCTACCAACTGAGCTACGGAATCATCCCGTTTTTGGGAGTGCAAAAATAAGGATTCCTGCTTCCGTACCAAATTTTATCATTTATTTTATTGATGTTATATCCACATGTGTTTATAAACCCACTGTCTACGCCTTGTTCAACGCACTTTTGCTGTCACGCTTATTTCAAGTAGGTTTGCCAAAATATCACCTCTTTTTTGTATGCCCTCTTTTTTCAACGACAAAGTAGTTGCCGTTACCGGCGGAACGGATGGAATTGGTAAAGCATTGGTAGACGCACTGATAAAAGCCGGCGCCAAAGTAGCCACCTGCGCCCGTAACCACGATAAAATCTACGACCTTCAACTGGAATATACCAACGTGCTGCTGCATGCCATGGTGTGCGATGTTAGCAAGGAACAGGACTGCCATCGCTTTATAGACTCTACCATTGAAACCTTTGGTGGCATAGACATTCTTATCAATAACGCCGGCGTATCCATGCACGCACTGGTAACAGATACCGATGTGGATGTAATCAGGAAAGTGATGGACATTAACTTCTACGGCAGTGTCTATTGCACAAAGTTTGCGCTCCCCTCCCTGCTGCAAAGAAAAGGCATCATTGTAGGCGTTTCTTCCATTGCCGGCTACCGGGGACTGCCCGGTAGAAGTGGCTACTCCGCTTCAAAATTTGCATTGCAGGGCTGGCTTGAATCACTGCGGACAGAATTGCTGGAAAAAGAAGTACACGTTATGTGGGTTTGCCCTGGCTTTACCAGCTCCAATATCCGCAATGCAGCACTGAATGAAGTTGGGCAATCGCAGGGCGAGTCTCCCATGGATGAAGACAAAATGATGAGCGCCGCAGAATGCGCTCGCCATATCATGGACGCCATTGAAAAAAAGAAACGAACCCTGGTACTCACCTTTACGGGTAAACGCACCGTGTTTATCAACAAATTTTTTCCCGGACTGGCAGATAAGTTTACCCACAACTTTTTCTTCAAAAACGGTAAACTGGTAAAGTGATCCTTTGATATTTGTTCAAGGTCTTCAATCCCTGCCATTATCACCGTTAAATATGCGCCGCAAACCGGCAGATTCATAATAATGCAGTAACCTTGCAGGGTTAACCGGAAGGCGGTTATGCCGCCCTGTGCAGGAAAGCGGTTTACTCATTCACAGCAAACGACACCATCACCAGCAATGCCTTTAGTTACCCTCACATCAGATATCGGATTCCAGGACTACCTGGTGGGGGCGGCCAAAGGAAAATTACTGCAAATCAATCCCGGCTTCATCATTGCAGATATCACCCACCTGCTCCCGCCATTTAACTACACACAATCTGCCTACATATGCCGCAATGCCATCAAAAATTTTCCGGCCCATACCTTTCATATTGTGCTGGTAAATCTTTTTGAACATAAAACAGAAAACCTGCTGCTGGCATTTTATGAAGACCAATACATTCTTTGCGCAGACAATGGCCTGCTGACCATGATTGCCGAAGGAAAACCCGAAGTGATCATCAGACTGAAAGCCGATAAAAAGAAAATCAAAAATACGCTTTACTGTATTGAAGTGATGGGCCAGGCCATACAAGCCATCACGGAAGGAAAAAGACTGCAGGATATTGGCCAACCGGATCCTGAAATAACCGAAAAGAATCCTCTCCGCCCCTTCACCGCAGCAGACAGTATGGAAGGCCAGATCATCTTCATAGACAATTTTGAAAATGTGATCATCAACATTACCCGCGAGCAATTTGAGGAACAACGCCGCAACCGGAAATTCAGGATAGAAACCCGCCGCAATGATCATATAGAAACCCTCAGCGATACCTATGCAGACGTACCCGAAGGTGAAAAACTGGCCCTCTTCAATTCTGCCGGCTACCTTGAAATTGCCATCAACAAAGGGAATGCTGCCGGCCTGCTGTTTGGCCTCATGGGTTACAAAGAAGAACCGGCCAACGCCTATTTGCAAAACCGCCTTTTCTACAATGTGGTAAAGATTTATTTTGAATAATACCCACCCCTTTGAATTTGCCCGGCAAGGCACCCGCTATCTGCCCCATCCAAACAATGGTAGCCATTACCTATTTAAACCAGGCAATCATCTGCAAACGGCATCATCCATCAATATTTTATGCCATCCCTGCCGCCTTTGCACCCGCGAAAATCTTCCGTTAAAAAAGGAAGGCCCGTACTATTCTTTACCCTTAGACCGTTATATTTGCCCCACTTTTTCAAAACCAATGCATTATGAATTTCAAGCGCGTTAATAACATTACAGGCTGGATAGTGTGCGCCATTGCCTGTACTGTGTATATTATGACCATGGAAGCTACCGGTAGCTTCTGGGATTGTGGAGAGTTTATTTCAAGCACATTCAAAATGCAGGTTCCCCACCCTCCCGGCGCACCCCTTTTTGTAATGCTTGGCCGCCTTTTTATTGTTGCCTTTCATGGCCTGTTTGGCAGCGGCCCTGAAAACGCCGCGCGTTCCGTTAACTTCATGACCGCCATGGCCAGCGGGTTTACCATCCTTTTTCTTTTCTGGACCATCACCCATTTTGCCCGTAAAATTGTGTTGGGCAACAGCAACCTTGAACCCACCCGTGAACAGCTTTTTTCCATTATGGCCGCCGGTGCGGTAGGTGCGCTTGCCTATACCTTCAGTGATTCTTTCTGGTTCAGCGCCGTAGAAGGTGAAGTATACGGTATGTCATCCTTATTTACAGCACTGGTATTTTGGGCGATGCTTAAGTGGGAACACAATGCAGACCAGCCCGGCGCTGATAAATGGATCATCTTTATCTTCTTCCTCATGGGCCTTTCCATTGGCGTTCACCTGCT
>DATJGC010000227.1:0-4227 GCA_035495345.1 Chitinophagaceae bacterium
ACATTATAAGTAATAATCTTGACTGGCATTCGGCAATCCATAGCCAGCGCATTATGTGTATTCCGATGCGGTTTCAGCGTTCAATATTAATATTTACAGGCAATCAATTCTGTATTACCGATACCGTTCTATTCTTTATCCCACGATATACATTCCTCGTGCTTTTGAAGATATACATCCTTTTTCTGACAGTTGTCGATTATCGCAGAGCAAGACCCAATACTTCTCAATCGAAAAGTTTCTAACAAGTCCGTGAAGCAAATATCTATCTTATTTAAGAGGGGGACATTAGCAAAACGATTATAACGGTTAATGACTTTTTTCAATAAAATTAGGACTGCCTGAAAAATTGAGTTTCTTCTGATGGCTGTGTATATAACAGTAACCAATTTGGTGAACCTGCTCATAGGTGGATTGTTTATAGGCGCCTGGTTGGATCTGGTTTGAGCGAAAAGCATCGTTGCTACGATTGTACTGCAACCATAATTAGTACCCTCCATACAAGACTTACAATAATCTATGCTTTCGCACACTTAAATTTACAAATAATTAGCAATAGTTGATACTGCAACTTTGAGTTTGAAATGGGCCTTGACAGGGATTGCCTTTTGTAAAGCCTATGTTGATAGCATTCGGGGATAACAAAAAAAATGAAAAATGCAATTATCAATTCGTTCTATAAAGTACGCTACTATTTACATCTTGCGAGATATTATGACAGCACATTTGCGTATGAAACTGAGTATGCTTGTTTCGATCAGGAAGCACAGCATACTTACTTAACTTTACCATGCGGTTGCGCCCCCGTCTACTGCATAATTTACACCTGTAATATAAGAAGCCCGATCTGATGCGATAAATGCCGCGAGCTCCACCAATTCTTGGGGTTGACCAAAACGTTTAAGCAACGTTTTTCTTGTTATTGCTTCCCGGGCGATTTGGTCGTCACCAAGATCGCGTTCGCTGGCGGGTGTCAAAAAAGGCCCAGGGCTTATTGCCACTGCTCGAATTCCGTGAACAGCGCCCTCAAGCGCTAATTGTTTGGTCATGGCAATCACACCTGCTTTTGCCGCAACATGGCCAATCATGGGTGGTGTTTGCCCGGCTATCATTCCGGCAATTGACGCTATGTTAATGATCACACCGCCACCTCGTGCAATCAGGTGTGGCCAGGCATACTTTGATACATAAAACGGAATATTTAATTCGCCAGCAATCGTGGAATGCCAATTATCTATTGAGAAATCGGGCATGGGTCCGAAGTATTGTATGGCTGCATTGTTGTAGATGATGTCCAATCCGCCGTAGGCGGCTACTGCCTCATCAATCATTTTGTTTGCCTGTACGGGATCAGTAAGATCAGTTGGAGCAGTCCCCATCATACTGCCACCCGCTTCAATTACCAAGTCTATCGTTTGCGCATTAGCCTGGTCGTTTATATCACATCCCACAATCTTTGCCCCTTCACGCGCAAATGTCAACGCAGCTGAACGACCCAAGCCTCCTCCAGATCCCGTAACAAGAACGATCTTGTTGTTAAGTAATCCCATAGTTGAAGTGATTAAGATGATAATTTGGTTTAAAGGGCGGCAATGAGACTACCCAAGATTTTAATCTTTATTTTATATAAACTCTTAGGCAAAAGTATTTTATACCGTTTGGGCAGGCAATTGCCAAATCGTTAAGCTCGCCATTTTCATGGTTGAAACAGCCGTAGACTGACTTGAATAATTTCTCATCAGACAAAGGCCTTTAAAAGCTACAGGCTTGAAGTGCCTAATTTCTTTAGAAATTACCGGGCTGATGTACGCGACATGCCTTGATACTGTTGTTTTAAAAATTCGGGATGGAAAACCTTAAAGAATCTAGGCTTTTTAATGTGGAAAACTTCAAAAGAGATTCATTTCGCCGCGAATCGCTATGAATGTATTGGTAAGCAGGGAGGGGATGACATGTTTGGCGACCTTACTATGAAAAATATTAAAAAAGAAATCAAACTGGGGGTGAATTCGGAGAGACTATACAAGACCCGGGGGGCAACTAAAGGCTTTTTTTTTAATGGAAAATAAATATAAGAAGTGGTCTCGTCAGGAATCGAACCTGAATCCAGGGCTTCGGAGACCCTTATACTATCCATTGTACTACGAGACCGGTTGTGTTGTCTTAAAAACCGGCTATTTTATCAGCCCGTGCGCATTCACCGCAAAGATTTTTACGGCTATGGCCAGCAATATTACGCCAAAAAATTTTCGGACGGCAATCAATCCGGCAGGACCAAGAATTTTTTGTAGAAAATTGAGCGATTTCAAGACTATAAAGACCACCACCAGGTTTATCAATATCGCCAGTAAAATGCTCTGATCACGATAATTGGCCTTGAGCGACATGATCGTGGTCAGCGTTCCCGATCCGGCTATAATCGGGAAGGCTATCGGTACGGCCACACTGGTGCCCGCATTCTTATCGCTCTTAAAAAATTCCATGCCCAGCACCATTTCCAGTCCTAATATAAAAATGACAATGGAACCGCCCACCGCAAACGAGCGGATATCCAGCCCCAGCACCGCCAGAAATTTTTCTCCCACAAATAAAAACAATACCATCAGCGCACCTGAAATCAGGGTGGCCTTCATGGCATTCAGCTCACCCATCTTTTGTTTCAACGTTATCAATATCGGTATGGAACCAAGAATATCAATGATGGCAAACAAGGTAAAGGTAACCGTCAGCAGCTCACTGTAATTAAAGTTCATACCCGTTATTTTGTGCAAAGGTAGGGGCAATAAAAGGGAAGGAGCCTTCAGGCTTTGTAGCCCGGGCTCCTTCCACTATTAAGCTGCTCCTATGATGGGCAGCAATACGATCCCTATACAAGTATAATCATGTCGTCTTGTTTTGCTACTCAGCTCGCCATCAATGGTTTTCCCATCCAGCCATGGCGTTTCACCCATTCAAAGCCGCCAAATAAAACAATGCTGTAAAAGAGGCTGCCCAGTAAAAAATTTCTCTCAAAAGGAATGGCCGCGGTTAAACAAGCCACCCAGCCCGCCATGGTATGCGGATAGCCATGAAGCCAAACGCCCAGGTCGGTCACCACCCAATGAATAGCCGTAATAACCATCACCGCCAGCAATAGATTGGTCACCGTAACCTTCTTCAGCAATAGCCTTCCCGCCAGTACCATCAACGCAAATGCGCCATACACCCAGTACCAACCGCCGTATAAAAGGCCGTGGCTAAAGCTGCGGTAGACAGTAAGCGCCAGCACGGTATCACTTACAAAAAGCGTAATGAGCGGCACCAGTAGCGCCCAGCTGCTGCGTTTATAATACGCACCACCAAACAGGGCCATAGCGCCAATGGGAGAAAAACTGGTGAGCGGATGCAGTTGCCCGCTGCTGTTAATGCCCACCCTGATGGCTGCCACAATGATAATAAACAGGGTTGCTAATAGTTCAGGCTTAATGTTTTTTTGGTTGTGCATGTCTTTAAAAATTTAGTAAGATACCCGCCATAAAATTAAACCGCCGGCTATTATAACCATACAGGTCAAAGTATTGCCGGTTGGTAATATTGCGCAGGTCTGCAAAGATTTTTACAAAGGAAGCTGCCTGGTAAGAAATGTATACATCCAGGTTGTAGTAGGCTGCCAGTACCTTTTGTTCTGTAGAAAATGTGTTGCTGTTATAGAAGAGATCGTCTCGTTTGTCAACCCAGCGAAAGCCAAGGCTTGCATACCATTTAGCACTTGCCTGGTAACCAAGGGTTAGGTTGGCGGTATTTTTAGGACGCCTGTACAGGTTATAATAACTGCTGTCTTTTCCGCTGCCTGGAGAAAGCGTTGTCACTTTGCCGTTAGTATAGGTATAGTTGGCCCTGATGCTCCAGCGGGCTGCGGGCAGTAGGGTGGCCTCCAACTCAAACCCATGATCTTTTTGTTTATCCGCATTATCATACTGTGCATAAGGCGGTGCAGACAGTGATCGGAAGATGATGACATCTCGAATGATACGGTTAAAATAATTGACCCTTATATTTACCGTATTACCCTTATTGAAATATTGTACTCCCCCCTCGTAAGAAGTAGATTTCTCCGGCTGCAAACGGGTATTGCCATATTCTGACGCCAGGTGATACAATGAAGGCGCACGAAACCCGGAAGCAATATTGGCGAATAACTTTACCTGCTCAGCGATGGTGTAAGATGGGTTGAAAGAATAAGTAAAT
>DATJGC010000228.1:0-5172 GCA_035495345.1 Chitinophagaceae bacterium
GACTTTTGACTTTTCACTTTTGACTTAGCCCAAAGTGTAAAAATCACCGCTGTACATAAATGGAAGTTAATGCTAGTTTTAAATTGATACTTTGTAAGGTGAGTGAATTCCCTTGCGGTCCTTACTCACTAATGATTTTCGATTTCATTATTCAATCAAAACGACTTGCTATTATGACAAAAGAACCAAGGCTTACCCGTAAGCCAGCTTCTTGCATGCACCTGCTTTTATGCCTGCTGTTTGCAATCTCTTCCTTCACCCTCCACGCACAGACAGTTACCGGCACTGTAGCCAACAAAGAAGGCGATAAGCTGTCCAATGTAACCGTTAACGTAAAAGGTACCAACAATGGCACCACTACCGATGCAGACGGCAAATTCAGCATCAACACTTCCGGCAAATCTACCCTGGTCATCAGCTCCGTTGGCTATGCCACCCAGGAAATTGCCCTTGCCGGCAGAACTGCCCTGAGCATCTCAATGGAGCGCGACCTCCGCAACCTTGACGAAGTGGTGGTAACCGCCCTCGGTATTAAAAAACAAGCCCGCGGACTGGGTTATTCTACCACCAACGTAAAGCCAGACGAGCTAACGGTGAACCGTACCCCAAATGTTATCAACGCCCTGCAGGGTAAGGTAGCGGGTGTAAACATTTCATCGCTCGGTACGGGCCCCGGTGGTAGCTCTAAAATCCGCATCCGTGGCCAGTCTTCCATCTCAGGCCAAAACAACCCGCTGATTGTTATCAACGGCGTACCGGTAGACAATACCAATTTCAACGAAAATGCTTCATCTGGTGTGAAAGGCGGCGGCGTAACCGCAGATGGTGGAGACGGTTTGTCTAGCATTAACCCAGATGATATTGAAAGCATGAGCATTCTCAAAGGCGCACCCGCAGCGGCATTGTATGGCTCGCGCGCCAAAGATGGCGTTATCATGGTAACCACCAAAACTAGGGCCAAGGGGCGCGGCATCGGCCTGGCTTACAATGCCAACTTTACGGATGAAACACCGCTCGACTTTACAGACTACCAGAAAGAGTACGGCCAGGGAGAGAACGGCGTTCGTCCTACTACCCCCAACCCTACTTCCGGCCAATGGTCTTTTGGCGAAAAGTTTCAACCCGGCATGACGCAAATTCTTTTCAACAACCTTACGGTTCCTTATGAACCACAGGGCAGTCGCATCAAAGAATTCTACCGCCACGGACAGAATTTTTCCAACACCGTAACACTTTCTACAGGTGGCGATAAAGGCGGCTTGTACATGTCGCTCAACAACACCGCCAATAGAGGTGTCATGCCCAACAATGATTTCAACCGCAAAAGCATGAACCTTGGTTTCAGTTATAACCTGTCAGACAAATTAAGCTTTGGTGGCAATGTCAATTATTCAAGAGAGGTTAATACCAACCCGCCTAATATTGCCAACCAGGATAATTCCGTTCCAACCGTGCTGATGGCCATGGCCAACTCCATGCCCCTAAGCGTACTGGCCGCCAATAAATACAATGCTGCCGGCAATGAATACATTTATTCAAGGTTTATGAACCGTACCAATCCTTACTGGGTACTGGCAGAACAGTTTCATAATATCAAGCGCGACCGCATCTTCGGCAACGTATCCGCCAAGTATAACCTCCTGCCCTGGTTATTTGTACAGGGCCGTTTTGGACAGGATTACTGGAGCCGCGATGAAGATGTAAACAACTTCCCTACCGGCCATGCATCCCGCGCAGCGGCACAACCCG
The DNA here is from genome assembly GCA_035495345.1 of Chitinophagaceae bacterium. Classification (GTDB taxonomy): domain Bacteria; phylum Bacteroidota; class Bacteroidia; order Chitinophagales; family Chitinophagaceae; genus JACMLD01. The sequence continues at coordinate 1,750 of DATJGC010000228.1, forward strand.
GTTTTGTAAATGGTGTTTACACCCAGGAGTCTCGCCGTTTTCGTGAAACCAACCTGGACTTCCTCGTAAGCGCTACCAAGAGTTTTGGTAAGATTGATGTAAACCTTACCGGTGGCGGCAACCAGATGCGCCGTTCCTCAGACATCAACAACGTACAGGTAACAGACTTTATCATCCGTGGCTTATATACCGTGCAGAACGGAAGAGCAAAAGACCCTACCTATGCTTTAATAGAACAGGGCGTAAACTCACTGTATAGCTCAGCCGAAATTTCATGGAACCGTACTTTTTATCTGAATGGTACGGTGCGTAACGACTGGTTCTCTACCCTGTCACCCGCCAACAGAAGTATATTGTATCCCTCTGTATCCGGTGCCTATGTGTTCTCTGAATCATTCCCCACCCTTTCCTGGCTGAACTTTGGTAAGCTGAGACTGGGTTACGCAGAAGTGGGCAGTGATGGTGATGTATCACCCGCCTCTGACCAGTTATTCTATGGTGTTAACTCAAACCTCATCAATAACCCGGCAGGTGTTGCTGTAGCAGTAGGTAATAACGGCAACGTGGTACCCAACCCCAACCTGAAGCCCAGTCGTGTATCAGAAACAGAAGTAGGTCTTGAACTGCGTCTCTTCAACAACCGCGTAACCATTGACCTGGCTGCCTATAAAAAGACCACCAAAGATCAGATTGTGGGTGTACAAATTTCAGATGCTTCCGGCTTTCTTACCACCCGCATCAACAGCGGTAAAAGCGTAAACAACGGATGGGAAGGACTGCTGAGCATCACGCCCATAAAAACAAAGGCCTTTACCTGGGAGTTTACAGCTAATACCGGTTACAATAAAACAAAGGTGCTAAGCATTCTTACCGACAAGCCCGGCGAAAAAATCACCGTGGGCTCTCATGTATTCAATGGAGAAACCAGGCTGGTAGTGGGTCAGGAAATGGGACAGATTGCAGGCTTTGGTTATGCACGTGATGCCAAAGGCGAAAGAATTTTCCAGGCCAACGGTTTACCGCTGCGTACACCTGACCTGGTATTGTTTGGCAGCGCATTGCCCAAATGGACAGGCGGTTTCCTAAACTCCTTCAACTACAAAGGCATTTCGCTGACCGTATTTATAGATTACAAACTTGGTAACAAAATGCTTTCCGGCACCAATTTTAACGCCATCCGCGAGGGCCTGCACAAGCTGACGCTGGAAGGCAGAACAGGTGGCGTTGTAGGCAAAGGTGTTACCACCACCGGTGCCACCAATACTGCGGTTGCCCCCGTGCAGACCTACTGGGAGCACCTCCGCTCTCAGCAGATCATTGAGCCTGTTGTATACAATGGTGGCTACTGGAAACTCCGCCAAATTAGCATTGGCTATGATTTTACAAAATACATGCGCGCCAAATGGCCCATCAAAGGACTTAAGTTAGACCTGGTGGCCAGCAACGTACTCATCATCAAGAAATGGGTTGATAATATAGACCCTGAAAGTTTTGGCTTTGGTTCAGACAACCAGGTAGGACTTGAATCTGCCGGTATACCCACTACCCGTGGTATTGGCCTTAACTTAAACATTAAATTTTAATACCGCTAATTATGAAAAAAATATTCAGCTATAGTTTAGTGCTTATTGTCCTCCTCACCGGCTCTTCATGTGAGAAAGGCCTTGAAAGCCTGAATAAAAACAAAACCAGCGCTACCAGCCTGGACCCTGCGCTATTGCTTAACAACGCGGTTATCAGCGCCTCCTTTCCTACCAAGACATTGATCTTTGATCTGGCTATTGTGCAACAAATGGTAACACCCAACGGTGGTGTATTGGCCGGGGCCAATTTTAACCAGGATATCAGGGATGCCGGTACGGCCACCAGTTCTCAATGGGCCAACTATTACCAGAACGTTATCAAGTACACGCATGATGTAATTGTAACCACCAAGACCCTTCCTGCGCGCAGCAATTTGTATAATATGGCGCGCATCTTCCAGGCTTATGCGTTTATGATCTTAACGGATGAGTATGGAGATATCCCGTATACAGAAGCGGGCGCCGGTTATACAGACCAGATCTTTTTGCCTAAGTATGAAACACAGCAGGAAATTTATCCAAAACTCATCCAGGAGTTTACGGAAGCAGCTGCCGCGCTCAATCCCGCCGGCACCATTGAAGGCTCAGATGTTTTGTACGCAGGTAATGTAGCGCAATGGAAAAAGTTCGCCTATTCATTACTCTTACGCGCCGGCATGCGCCTCAGCAAGGTGGATGCTGCCAAGGCACAAACCATTGTGCAGGCGGCTGTAACCGGCGGTGTAATTCTCAGCAATGCAGACAATGCGCTGATGCGGCATGATGCCAATTACACTCAGCCCATTGGTGGTACGCTGAACGGTACCGAAGCAGCCAATTTCTATCTTGCCAAACCATTTGTAGACCAGTTGAAGAATACCAACGACCCACGCTTATCGGCTATTGCTATCCGTTATGTGGGTGCTACTTCAGGTAACGGTCAAACCGTAGCCTCAGGCTCTACTGCCCCCGGCGTACAGATAGGTATGCCCATGGGTTATGACAACGGCAGTATAGTAGCAAAGGCTACTGCAGACGGCCTGGCCAGTTTTTATGATTACAGCCAGGTAGACAGGCGCAGGATGGTGAAGGTTGCCTCACCGGTTTTCTTTGTAACCGCCGCGCAAACCAACCTGTTACTGGCAGAAGCCAGGTTCAGGGGATGGATTACTACCGGCACAGCAGCACAGTATTTTGCAGATGGCATACGCGCGCATATGGACCAGATGGCCACCTATGACGCCGCTGCTGCAGTAGCCGCCGGCGCACGTGATACCTATATCACTGCTACCCCGCTGAACGCTGGTACAGAGCTGGAACAGATTAATACCCAATACTGGATTGCTTCCTTCCTTAACGGCCCCGAAGCATTTGCCAATTTCAGGAGAAGCGGTTTCCCCGTACTTACACCTAACCCTTACGGACAACCGAACAACCCAGACGTGCCCAATGGTACATTTATCCGCAGAATCACCTACCCCACTTCAGAATTATCTGTAAATGGCAATAACCTGAATGCTGCCATTGCCAAACTGGGTCCGGATAAACTAAGTACAAGGGTGTGGTGGGATAAGCCATAACCTAAAACCTCACAGAACGTCTTCTTATTGATGCTGATCTTTAGCGTGTACCTGGACTGCCTCCAGGCCAGGTACCGCTTCTTTAAATTGTAATTAAAATAAAGCAGCGCGCAGAAAGCATTCTTTTATTCTAAAATATAAAATTACTTTAGCTGATGCAGCCTTACCTCCCTGAGCATTTTGCAACGCATTGCTATCAGCCATTTTCATACTATAAAATTTAAACAACTTATTATGACGCCTTCACAGAAATTCCTGAAAAAACTGGGCCTCACCGATCC
>DATJGC010000229.1:0-2885 GCA_035495345.1 Chitinophagaceae bacterium
AGGTAAGCAGGCGGCGCGCTTTCAAAAAAAGAAATGGCTCCAGGCTTACCCCATCGCGGGCGGCAACCCTGTGCATCATCTGGTGCCACCATCCATGCGCAGATACCTGGTTGAAGAAAACAAAATAACCGGTGAGCGTTAACACGCTAAATACGTACACATAAAAACTGGATTCTACCACAACGGAAAAGAAGGATGCCTGTTGCCGGCGAATAACGCCAATGGCAATCCAGCAATAGAACATCAGTACCGAGGCCACCAGCAGCAACCAGCGTTTGGGTCCCACGTGTTCATAATGGTGCATGTTGAGGTAAACAATGCTTACCAGCAACACAGGAAGTACCACCAGCAGTTTCTTCAATGCTTTCATGATTTCCTTTGGTTGAAAGTTAACGCATTTCCGCTTTTATACGCCAGGCTGGCTGCAAGACAAACAAAATACTTTCTTAAAAAAACGGCCCGCGCTTCCCGCTGCGGTATCTGCCTGGTGCTGGACTTTCATTATTGAAACAATTTATTTACCATTGCTTTAAAATGCAGGTATGGAATACAGCCAGTTGGGCAGCTCATCATTGAACATTAGTATTATCGGATTCGGCTGTATGTCGCTACAGCCGGGCGATGCCGCTGCTGCAGACCTGTTGCATGCAGCCATCGATAAGGGCATCAACTTTTTTGATACGGCAGATTTGTACAATAAAGGAGAGAATGAAGCATTGCTGGGCCGGGCATTAAAGGAAAAAAGAAAAGACATACTGATTGCCACCAAGGTGGGCAACCAATGGAAACAGGATGGCAGCGGATGGGTTTGGAACCCGCGCAAGGCTTATATCATGACCGCGGTAGATGAAAGCCTCCGGCGTTTGCAAACGGATTATATAGACCTTTACCAACTGCACGGCGGCACCCTGGAAGACAATATAGATGAAACGCTGGAAGCTTTTACCAGCCTGCAGCAGCAGGGAAAAATCAGGTATTTTGGTATTTCTTCTATCCGCCCCAATGTAATACGTGCCTATGCTTATCGCTCCAAACTTACCAGCGTTATGATGCAGTATAGCCTGCTGGACAGGCGACCGGAAGAAACTTGTCTCCCTTTATTGCAGGATAAAAATATTGGCGTGTTGGCGCGCGGAACCGTTGCTGGCGGGTTGCTGGCCGGCAAACCCTCAGCAGGCTATTTAAATTATTCAAGTGAAGAAGTAGCACGGGCCGCCAATGCCATTCGCGCAGCAAGCACTGAAGGCAGAACCGCATCTCAGACGGCTATTCGTTTTGTATTGCAGCAACCCGCCATTACTGCTGCCATTGTGGGCATCAGAACCATGGAGCAGCTGCTGGAAGCAGTGGGCACCCTGGAAAAACCCATGCTGAAGGATGTGCAATACCAACAGTTGCAAGAAGCGCTTACGCCAAATTATTACACAGCGCATCGTTAGCAGCAACAATAGCCGCTATCAAAAATGGAAATTGTAAGTTACAGCGGGTATTACCGGAAACAGCGATACCTGCCTGGCCTCTACTTTTAAGGTATTATCATAGGGGCTGCCGGTCTGATCAAAATAGATGAAGTAAGGATTGGCTCGACTGTAAAGATTATAAATACTAAACACCCAGCTGCTCTGGATTCTTTTTTTGCGCTTGGGTATGGGTGTATACGTGGCGGCTACATCCAGCCTGTGGTAGGCGGGCAGCCGGTACTGGTTTACTTTGCTGTACTCCTGCGTTAGCACGCCCCCAATGATATAAAACCTTTCAGGCAGTGTAGTAGCATTGCCGGTGCCATACACAAACACGCCGGAGAGCTTCCATTTTTTGTTCAACTCATAGGTGCCCACCACGGAAAGATCATGCCGGCGATCATATTTTGCAAAGTATTGCTCTCCCCCATTGATCTGCGGAAATTTGCGATAAGTCCAGCTGAGCGTATAACCCAGCCAGCCGGTAAGCCTGCCTTTGTTTTTGCCGATATACATTTCTGCGCCATAGCTCCAGCCCCTGCCAAATACAAATTGTTTTTCAGGATCTGATAAAGAAGGCGTGTAACCTTCTTTGTATTCAATCTGGTTCTGCATGTCTTTATAATACAGCTCCAAAGAGGTTTCATAGGTATTATCTTTAAAATTTTTGAAGACACCGGCGGCATATTGCCAGGCAATCTGCGGTTGTACATAATAGGTACTGGGCACCCATAGATCGGTGGGTAAGGTAGAACCAGCATTGCTAACAAGGTGAATGTACTGGAGATTACGGGTTACGGCGGCCTTCAGCGATGTCTGATCATTTATGGCATACCGAAGCGTGGCCCGCGGCTCAAGTCCGCCATAGGTTTTTACTTTTGCGCCCCTTGCATATACAATGCTATCCTGTTTATTGCCATTGGCATCTTCCGTATAATTGGTATAGGGACCTACCTGTTTAAAACTGCTGTAACGCAGGCCTACATTCAGTTTTATTTTGTCTGTCAGCTCCCAGTCGTCCTGCACATACAGGGCGGCTTCGTTGGCATATTTGTTATTGGCATTATTGGGTTCAAAGCGCGTGGTGTCCTGGTTGCCGCTGAGTACGTTGGGGGTAAAAGTGTGGTGCGTATACAGGCCGCCAAATTTTACCTTGTGCTGCGGTGCGGGGTAATAATCAAAATCTACCTTGGCATTTAAATCTTTGATGCCTGACGCCAGTTTAATATTGAAATCATTCTGCGAGGCATTAAAAGAGAAATTGTATTTGTTGTACACCAGGGTAGTATTCGCAAAAAGACGCTGGTTAAACACATGGTTCCAACGGAGGGTGGCCGTGGCATTGCCCCAGGGAATATTGGCGCTAAAGGCCCGGCGACTGTTCCTGAAATCAAACACATCTTTACCGAAGTAGCCGCTCAGGTA
>DATJGC010000230.1:0-6566 GCA_035495345.1 Chitinophagaceae bacterium
GTTTTCAGAAACGGAGAGAAAACGGTTTTCCACTATAGCATCATAATCTTCTGTGTTAAACTCTTCGTCAGCAGTATCGCCGGTAACATATCTTTTTTCTTCCTCTTTGCGGGGCTGGTGGTTCCTCGTCACCTGTAAGCCTGGCGCCCTTCCCGTTAGGGCCTGATCATAGACGGGAGAAGCCATAATGTTAGGCGGAGGAGCCACAATACCTATGCTACCCGTCATGTCTTTCTTGCTTTTTGGTGCATAACCCATTACCACCACCTCGTTCAATGCAAGGCTGCTCTCTTTTAGTATTACTTCTATCTGCGCCCTTCCTTTAACCGCTACCTCTTTTTGATCGAAACCTACAGCGCTAAATACAAGCCTGGCTTTCTCACTCAACAGCAGCAGTGAAAACTCTCCATTGTCAGCAGAACTGGTAACTGCATTTGTTCCCTTTTCCCGGATGGTAACACCGGCTATTGCCATTCCTTTTGCATCGGTAACTTTGCCTTTTACGGTAAAGCTGGCGGGCTTTCTGAAGGATAATGCCAGTAACAGCATGGCAAGGCAAGCTAATAATAGATATCGCATAACTCTTTTTTTAACGGATGAATAAAAATTGTGTGGCCCACGGCAATAGGATGCAGCTATTTTTGCAATTGCATACAGGAGATCTAAAAATTTTAAATTATTTTCAGTTGGCAGGAATACTTTAAACCGCTTTTTGCCGTCACTATAATCGCTTTATTGAGGGCAGTCGTTTGGAGCGCTGCCGGTAAACAATGGCTTTTTTAAAAAACATAGCAGACAATAATGCATCTGATAAGGAACTGGTACTTGCCTACCAGCAAAGCGGCAGCCTGCAGCTGCTGTCTGCTCTTTATCAGCGGTATATGGAACTGGTCTACGGTGTTTGCCTGCAATACCTGTCTGACAGTGAACCCGCCAAGGATGCTGTAATGCAGATTTTTGAAGAACTGGTAATAAAATTAAAAAAGCACGAGGTTGACAACTTTAAAAGCTGGCTCTATACCCTGGCCAAGAATCACTGCCTGATGCAGTTACGTAGTCAGAAGAATAAAAAAACAGTGGCCATCAGTGCCGATCTTATGCAAAATGCCGATGAATGGCATCTGAATGGTGAATTGCAGAAGGAAGCGGCTTTTCATAAACTGGAGCAGTGTTTGCAAACCTTGCCCGGAGAGCAGGAGCAAACGGTGCGACTGTTTTACCTGCAACAGAAATGTTACAATGAAATAGCCAGGGAAACAGGGCTGGATTGGAAGAAAGTGCGGAGCCATTTACAAAACGGCCGCCGCAACCTGAAGATTTGCATGGAAAAAAATAATTAAAGAAGCGCTGTTGATACAGCAGAGAAGTAATCATCTATGAGCGATAACCAGTCACCCCTCAACTATACGGCTACCGATATTGAAAAATATTGGAGGGGCGAGTTATCGCCAACTGCGCAGCACGCCATTGAGAAGGCCGCACTGGATGATCCCTTCCTGGCAGACGCGCTAGAAGGCTACGCGCAACGCGCCAAAGAAAACAACCAGATCAGTGCAGACCTCTCAGCACTGGAGGAAAGATTGTCGGCTAGGGTTCATCAGCCGGCAGACAAGCATGTCATTGCTTTTCAGTGGTGGAAAATTGCCGCCTTTATTATTGTTCTGCTGGGTGCCGGCTGGTTCTTTCTCCTCATGAACAAACCACGCAATGCTACTGCAATAGTGAAGAACACCCAGCCTGCGCCTTCAACTGCCAGCAGCCCGGCACAAGATTCGCCTTTACTAAACCCCGCTGCTACAGACAGCACCCATGACCTGGCCTTTGAAAAAAACGCGGCGCCACCAAAACAGTTGCCCGCTGCCAACCCTGCGGGTGATGAATTGCCGACTGCCGCACCGCGTGCATTACGCAGCAAAAAAGATGGATTGCAGGCTGCACCGCCGCAGGTAAGCGAAAATGAAAAAACAGAAGAACCTGCAGTAGCAACCCTTTCCAAAAAAGAAAGCGCCAATGCGGACAGGTTGGAAATAAACACAGAAAAACCCGCAGCCGTAGCCTCAGCAGAAAACAGAGAAAGGCAGGCCAATGCCTATTCACCTGCGGCCGCTAATATGTTTAACGGCCAGTTAAGAGACCAGTCTAACAAACCGCTGGCGAACGCCGTAATACAGATACCACAATTGAACGTGGCCACTCAAACGGACGAGAAAGGCAACTTTGCATTTAAGGCAAGAGACACCGCCATTAAGGCTTCTCTTTCTTCTGATGGTTTTATGAAACAGAATATCTACCTCAGCAATAAAGCCACCCTGAACCAGATTGTGTTACAGCCCGTACCAGAAAAAGACCGCGAAGTGGTGGTACAAAGCAATGGGGCCGAAAAAAAGCGCAAATCTGCCGTGCAGGAACTCACTATTATTATTCCAGACGCAGAACCCGTTATTGGCTGGGAGGCTTTCCGGGAGTACCTGCAAAAAAATAAAAAAATACCCGCAGAACTAAAGGATCTGCATGGCAATGTGGTGGTCTCTTTTGAAGTACATGCCCGTTGGTTTGGCAATTACACTATTGAAGAATCGCTGGATGATGAACTGGACGCCGAGGCCATCCGCCTGGTAAAACAGGGCCCCGCCTGGAAATTATTAAAAGGCAAAAAAGCAAAGGCAACGGTCATCGTAAAGTTTTAACCGCCCTGTTTACTACTGCGCCCATCGGCTTCTCTCCTTCCCGTAACAATTGCTTATTGCGCGCTTAAGAAGACTGACCCACAGCGCCGATAAAAGCTTATTTTTGCCGCCTAAAACTATTACTATCATGAAAAAAATGCTGCTTGCCCTTACAATGGGTGTTGCCATGCTCAACGTTACAGCCCAACAGTTAAGAACCCCCGCCCCCAGTTCTACACAGGTGATTAAACAAGAATTTGGCCTGGGCTCCGTAGAACTTTCTTATTCAAGGCCCGGTATGAAAGGCCGTAAGATCTTTGGCGACCTGGTACCCTATGGTAAAGTGTGGCGCACGGGCGCCAACAGTGCTACCACGCTTACCTTCACAGATGAAGTAACCATCGGCGGCACCAAGATTGCCCCGGGCAAATATGGTTTGCTAAGCATTCCGGAAGCCGATAGCTGGACCCTCATCATTACCAAACAACTGGATGTAACCTCGCCCGCTGCGTACAAACAAAGCGAAGACGTGGTACGCGTAAAAGCCACTCCTTTTACCATGAAAGAAACCATGGAAACCTTTACCATGCAATTTGGTGATGTAAAACCTACCAGCGCCAACCTATATATTGTATGGGCCAATACCGGCGTTAGCCTGCCCATCAGCACAGATGTTGATACCAAGGTAACTGCCCAGATAAAAACATTGATGGAAAAAGATAACCGCCCTTACTTTAATGCGGCAATGTATTATATGGACAATGGCAAAGACCTTAACCAGGCGCTGACATGGTTTAACAAAGCAGCAGAACAGGATCCAACTGCCTTCTGGGTATTGCACCAGAAAGCCAATTGCCTGGCAAGACTGGGTAAGAAAGAAGAAGCTAAGGCTACTGCTTTAAAATCTATTGAAGCTGCCAAGGCCGCCAAGAACGATGATTATGTGGCCCTGAATGAAAAATTACTGGCTACACTGAAATAATTTACCTCCCTACTGTGCAGGGGTTTCGTTTGCCCATGCCTGCTAGTATGTAAAATAGGCCGTCTTCCATTGGTGAGACGGCCTCTTTTATTGTTCACGTTCTTGCAGTAAAGATGGAGCAGGAAATTTGCAGCAATCATCGTTCTACCGGTAGTGCATCTGGTGGTTTATTCTTAAGAAAGACCTGCAGCAGCATGGCCAGCAATACCACGCCAATGGCACCAATGGCATTCAGCCATAAAAAGCCGATAGACGATTGCCAGAACAGGGCTACAATGCCCAGTTCCGTTATTACTGCACTGAAGAATACTGCCTGTCCGCCCACCTTCTTTATATAAAACGCCACCAAAAAAACGCCCAGGATTACGCCGTAGAACAGTGAGCCCAAGACGTTCACTGCTTCAATAAGGCTGCCCATATTGGTAGCAAACATGGCTATTATAATAGAGAAGATGCCCCAGGCAAAAGTATACCAGCGTGAAATGCGGTAGTCTACCTGGTCTGTGCAATCTTTTTTGAAAAACTTTTTATGAATGTCTATCACCGTGCAGGAGGCAAGTGAATTAAGCGCAGCGGCAATACTGCCCCATGCCGCCAGGAAAATAACGGCAATCAAAAGACCAATCAATCCTTTTGGAAGGTAGTCGATCACAAAGCGCAGAAAAATATAGTTGGTATCATTGGCATCGCCGCCCACGCCCGACTGTTTTATCATGGCTGTAAAGCGGCTGCGTATATTATCTGTTTGCTGGTTAAGCTGCTGCAATTTTTCTTCGGAGGCTTTTGCGCTGTTACCCTTTTGCTGATCAGTTACCCATTGGGCTACAGTAACAGTTTTTTGTTTAGACAGGAGATCATATTGCAGCTGTAACACCTGCAGAGAATCCTTGTAGGGTGTGGCGGCCACCTTGTCTACCTGTACCTGGTTAAAAAAGATCGGTGCCTGGTTAAACTGGTAAAAAGTAAATACCAGTACACCAATCAACAATATAAAAAACTGCATGGGCACTTTTACCAGTCCGTTCATCAGCAGGCCGAGGCGGCTTTCTGTCAGGTTCTTGGCGGTAAGATAACGCCCTACCTGGCTCTGATCTGTACCAAAATAAGAAAGGGCTAAAAAGAAACCACCAATCAGTCCGCTCCACATATTGTACCGGTCGTTCCAGTTAAAATGCCCCCCTTGTACACCGCTGGTAATTACATTGAGGCGACCCATTGTACCGCCCACGCGCAAGGCGTCTACAAAACCAACGCCAGGAGGCAGCAGGTGTACCACCATATAACCCGCTATCAGCATGCCTGCAAAAATGATCACCATTTGCAATTGCTGCGTGTAAGCTACCGCCCTTGCCCCGCCTGACACGGTATAAATAATGAGCAGTCCGCCCATGAACACATTGGTCCAGTAAATATTCCAGCCCAGCAATGACGATACAATGAGTGCAGGAGCATAAATGCTGATGCCTGTTGAAACGCCCCGCTGCAGCAAAAATAAAAGTGAAGTGAGCGTTCTTGTTTTTAGATCAAAACGCTTTTCCAGGAATTCATACGCGGTAAATACCTTCAGCCTGTGAAAGATGGGCAAAAACGTAACGCAAAGAATGACCATGGCTATCGGCAGGCCAAAGTAATATTGCACAAAGCGCATACCGTCTGTATAGGCCTGGCCGGGGGCCGATAAAAAAGTTACCGCGCTGGCCTGCGTGCCCATAATGCTAAGCAATACCAGCCACCAGGGCATGCTGCGGTTGCTGAGAAAATACCCGTCCAGGTTGCGCGACGAGCTGCTTTTATATAACCCGTAAGCAATAATGGCAATCAGCGTAATGGCAAGTACTATCCAGTCCAGGCGGCTCATGAAAAATAATTGGTAAAAAAAGTAAACAGCACAATGAGCACAAGCAGTACCAGCAGCACCAGTACATACCATGCCGTCCACGACGGCAATAAGGGTGCTTTATCTTCTGGTGCTTCTTCCATAAATATATTGTATTGATGATTCTTACCCGTTCTCTTCTTAAAAGTATTGGTTGCAGACCATGTTTACCTGTTGCAGATGGTACAACGGTAATAGCCAATTACAAACACTAATACCGTACAATCACTTACTTCTTCTTACCACTAATCATCCCTGCTGCCAGCAGTCCAATGCCCAGGCCAATTAACAAACCTATCTGCACACGTTTTATAAATACGCCCAGCAACAACCCCAGTACAATGGCTATTACAAACCCAATCTCTCTTCTGCTCTGCGATGAATTGGCCATCCGTTAAAATCCTTTTTTATGATTTAATGCAATAAGGTTAGCAAGCAGGCGGTATGCCCCCGGCACACCGGCCGGTAACTCACGAAAGAAGACCAGCCCGGTATACACAAACACGCCTTTGCCATAATTGGTTGTAATAAGGCTTCCTTCGTCCTCTTTCTCACCGGGGTCATGCATGCTGAAAATGGTTTCATAGTGCGCGTCCCAATTGGCAACATGGTAAATGCTTCTTTCCTGTATCCATCCTTCAAAATCTTTACTGGTTATTTTATTGGGATAGTTGAGTGTAGGATGGAGTGGCTTTAGCAATTTTACTTCGGCCTTCTCATCTGTTACCCGTGTACGCGATATATTGAAGGGGTAAGGGCCAATCTTTGCCCTGGTGTTACCCACCTGGTCGGAGGTATTGTATTGTACAATTAAGTTGCCGCCATCGGCTACATATTTCATGAGCTTATTGTAATAGATGAGCAGTGAAGGCCGGGTATTATAAGCGCGTACGCCGGTAATGATGGCATCAAACTGTGCCAGGTTCATATTGGCCAGGCTGTTATCACTTAACACGGTAACCTCATAGCCCATCTGCTGCAAGGCTTCCGCAACATTGTCGCCCGCGCCTTCTATATAACCAATTTTCTTTCCTGCAATAGC
>DATJGC010000231.1:0-6318 GCA_035495345.1 Chitinophagaceae bacterium
AACGACTATCTCTATATCAACCAGCACAACGGAACCTTTAAAGATGAACTCACCAGCAGGATGATGCACACCAGCCAGTTCTCCATGGGGGTGGATGCTGCAGACGTTAACAATGATGGTTACCCTGAGATCATCTCCATGGATATGCTGCCTTCAGATGGCTATATCTTAAAGCGCTCGCTCGGCGAAGATGAAAATGATGTTTTTTACCATAAAATAGATTTTGGGTACAACTACCAGTACACACGCAATAACCTGCAATACAACAGGGGCAACGGCATGTTTAGCGAAGTAGGATTATACGCCGGGGTGGCCGCCACCGACTGGTCTTGGGCACCGCTTTGGATGGATTTTGATAATGACGGTAAGAAAGACCTGTTTATCTCTAATGGCATACCCAAGCGCATGAATGATATTGATTACATCAATTTCATTTCCAACGGTGAAGTGCAACAAAAAATACGCGCCAACGGCATGGGGGAGAAGGACATGGCGCTGATTGAAAAATTTCCGCAGATTAAAATCCCGAACCGTTTTTTTCATAACGACGGAAGCCTTACATTTTCAGACCTCCAAAATAAAATAGCCGGGGATCTTCCTACCTATTCTAACGGCGCCGTATATGCGGATTTTGATAACGATGGTGATCTTGATATTGTAGTCAATAATGTGGATGAACCTGCCTTACTGTATAAGAACCTAAGCAGCGATAGCAATACGCGTCCATCGGTAGAAGTGAAACTGCTGGGTAACGCCGCTAACGTAAACGCGGTGGGTGCCAAACTGGTGCTTTATGCAGGAAATGATATCCGCACCTACGAGAAATACCCCAGCAGGGGATTCTTATCGTCAATAGAGATCCCGGTGCATATCGGTATAGCAGGTGCAAAGATTGATTCTGCATTTATCGTTTGGCCAGACAATAGTTATGAACCCCTGGCGCTGGAACCCGGTAAAAAATTACTGGAAAAAAAATACCAGCCCGGCTTACCGGCATTTGACTATAACCGCCTTCGTTTGCATCATCAAAATGCCACAAGGCAGGCGGAAGACATCACTGCATCCACACGAATAGCGTATCTGCATCGCGAAAACAATTTTCATGAGTTTGACCGCGAAACCCTGCTGCCGCATATGTTGTCAACCGAAGGACCTGCACTGGCAGTAGCAGATATCAATAAGGATTCACTGGAGGACGTTTTTATTGGTGCATCAAGGTTTGGTAAGAGTGCGCTCTTTATCCAAAACCGTTCAGGGAGTTTTACATCGGTGCCAATGCCCGCATTGGAAGAAGACAGCAACTATGAAAATGTGAGCGCCTGCTGGGCGGATGTTAACAATGACGGCGCTCTTGACCTGGTAGTGGCCAGCGGCGGCAATGAATATTACGGGCCTGATATCAACCTTACCCCCAGAATTTACCTGAACAACGGCAAACAGTCTTTTACGCGCGCCCCGAAGCCATTTGATTCATTGTTTGTAAATGCATCCTGCGTGGTGCCTTATGATTTTAACGGAGACGGCGCCGTTGATTTATTTATCGGAGGCCGCTCAGTGCCCTGGGCATATGGAGAAACGCCAACATCATATCTTTTGCTAAACGATAAACAGGGCCAATTTAAAGATTTTACCAGGCAGTCTGCCAACGGCCTGGCGGATATTGGCATGGTTACCCAGGCGCAATGGTTCGACATTGACAAAAATGGCGCGAAAGATCTTATCATTTGCACAGAATGGGGTGGTATTACGGCCTTCCTTAACCAGCACGGCAGTTTTACCATGAAGGCGCTTACTGATAAGAAGGGATGGTGGAATTTTGTATTGCCGGTAGACATTAACAACGACGGCAATATTGACCTCATTGCCGGTAACCTGGGGCTGAACAGTCGGCTTACTGCTTCAGACAAAGAACCGGTGAAACTGTACTACAACGATTTTGATGACAATGGCAAAAAGGAACAGGTGCTAACTTATTACCTGCAACACAAGGAAATACCCTTTGCCAATAAGGCTGAACTGGAAAAGCAGATTCCTGTTTTGAAAAAACGTTTCTTGTACGCAGAAGACTTTGCAAAATCTTCATTGGAAAATCTTTTTACAAAAGAAAAATTAGAACATGCGCAGGTGCTCACGGCTAATTATTTTTCCAATGCCATACTCATCAATAATGGCAACCTGCAGTTTGCTGTACAACCCATGCCCTGGGAGGCACAACTCAGCAGCTACAAAACGGCTGCGGTAGTAAATGCCAATAATGATAGCTTACCAGATATTTTACTGGCGGGTAATTTTTATGAAAACAATATTGAGATGGGAAGGTATGATGCTGACTTCGGCACGCTGCTCGTTAACAAAGGCAAAGGACAATTTGAAGTGAGCAATCTGAATGGTTTGGTCATTAAAGGACAGACCCGCCATATTGCCCCCATTACCATTGCTGGTCGTGAAGCATTTGTAATGGCCCGCAATAACGATAGTACGGTTGTTATCAGGTTTAAATAGCAGCTAGTATACCGGCGCAAAAATGGCCGTTACCCACTTATTACTGTCTAACTCATTCCGGCGGTCAGTGATCAGGTATTCAAAAGGAATGGCCATGGCCGTGCGGCGGTAATCCTGGAAATAATGCTGTATTTGCTCGTGCGCTTTTTTTACCGCTCCTGTTCCACCCACCACCTCTGTAACAATAAATTTACCGGGTACCATTTTAACGGGTTGCACATCCTGCGAGGGTAACATCATGCGGTTGACTGGTAAGGCCACCATTACCCTGTAATTAGAATCTTGCATAGGCGTTACATTTAACATTGGCGGACCGGTAACCTTACAATCTCCCTTGCAGTATGTTTTCAACTTTTCTACCAGCGCATAGGTTTCGGCAGTGGAGGGCAGATGGGTTAACGTTGTCTTTGTGCTGATGAGCATGGTGTCTTTGGTAGAAGATTCGCGGTATTGAAAACCATATACATTTCTGAAAGAAGAAAGATAGGTTTGAATACCTGCCAGCACCGTATGCATCTGGTTCTTGAGATCAAGGGCGCGGTTGTACGCGCTGATGCGCTCAAAGGGGTTATTACCCGCATGAATGGTTACCTGCCATTTCAGCAAACTTGAATCCTGTGCAATAGAAAATAGGTTCATCTCAGAAGGAAGAATGTCTTTTTCCGAGCTTATCAGTATCTCAAAATTGTTATGGAGTTTTTTGGAGAGCCCAAACTGGTGTTTTCCCAGTGAATAAAAAAGCACAGAATCTACCGGCTTGCCCTGGCTGCCTTTCTCCGGCCACCAGGCCGCCCAGCTTTTCTCGTTGGATAAAGCACGGAAACCGGCATCTGCCACACAATGCACGTGGGCTGTCTCAACAATGACCAGGTTAGCGGGAATGAAATAATACAGCGATGCAAGGGCCAGCAGGAGAACGATAACAACAAATAACAGCAGTTTTTTCATAATAGCAACGATACAATGATAGCGTTGCAAAATAGCCAATAAATTGTTGTACCACCCTTAATTTTTAGAGCCGTGCCAATATTTATTTTAACTTTATCAGTCGGTATCAGCCTGGTTGCAACGCCGCTGGCTGCATGCTTTCACGGCCTTTACGGAAAGAATTTCATGATTATGCTGCAACGACCTGCCCGCTGCTTCCTTGTTTACTTACTGCCGGTTATTTTCTGTTGCTGCCACTCTACCGGGCCTGCGCCCACTACGGGCAACCCCCTCTTCACCCTGCAGCCGCCATCGCAAACCGGCATCCAGTTTACCAACCGCGTGGAAGACAGTGCAGACATGAATATCTTCAACTACCATAATTTTTACAATGGCGGTGGCGTGGCTACCGGTGATATCAATAACGATGGTTTACCTGATATTTTTTTTACGGCCAACAACGGCGATAATAAACTCTACCTCAACAAAGGCAACTGGCACTTTGAAGATATCAGCAGCAGCGCAGGTATCAGCAGCACCCACCGCTGGCATACCGGCGTAACCATGGTAGATATCAACGCAGATGGCTGGCTGGATATTTACGTTTGCAACAGCGGGATACAAAAAAATGACGACCGCGCCAATGAACTGTACATTAACCAGCATAACGGCAGCTTTAAGGAAGAGGCACACCGGTACGGACTGGATGATAAAGGAGAATCTACCCAGGCCATCTTTTTTGATTATGATAAGGATGGTGACCTGGATTGCTTTGTGCTCAATAACAGCCATCGCTCCATAGAAAGCTTTGGCTATGATGCAAAACAAAGGCTGCAGCGAGACCCCAACAATGGCGACAGGCTCTACCGGAATGACAACGGTGTATTCACAGATGTAAGTGAATCAGCGCATATCTATGGCAGTGAGATCGGTTTTGGACTGGGTGTAGCCGTCAGTGATATCAACAATGATGGCTGGAGCGATATCTATGTATGCAATGATTTCTTTGAGCGCGATTACCTGTACATCAATAACCACAACGGCACCTTTACGGAGCAAATCACCAATGCCATGGGGCATATCAGCAACGGCTCCATGGGTTGTGATATGGCAGACATTAACAATGATGGCTGGCTGGATCTCTTCACCGCAGAGATGCTGCCTGAAACCGACTATCGCTTAAAAACCACGCTCAAGTTTGATGAGTTTGATATGCAGAATGCAAAAAACAAGCTCGACTTCCACCACCAGTTTACCGGCAATTGCCTTCAGCTCAATAACCAGGACGGTACCTTTAGTGAAATTGCACAGCTTTCGGGGGTTGATGCCACCAGCTGGAGCTGGAGCGCACTCTTTTTTGATTTTGACAATGATGGCTGGAAAGATCTTTACGTTTGTAACGGGCTTTACCGTGACCTTACCGACCAGGATTTCCTGGAATTTATCGGCAGCACCACCACCCGTAACCTGGCCAAAGAAGGAAAACTGGATCCGCTCTCCATGCTCAGGAAAATGCCCTCCGTTCCGCAAACCAATTACGGTTTCCTTAACCAGAAAAATCTTTTGTTTTCCAATGCCTCTGACAAGCTTGGCTTCAGCACGCCTTCCTTCAGCAGCGGCGCGGCCTATGCAGACCTGGATGGAGACGGAGACCTTGACCTGGTAGTGAACAATGTAAACCTGCCTGCATTCGTGTATCGCAACAATGCCACTGAAAATCTTCACCACCACTTTATAAAAATTACACTCAATGGTGCGGCCCCAAATACCATTGGCCTTGGCACCAAAATTACCTGCTATACCCCTGAGGGCCAGCAACTGCAACAGCAAATGCCAACCCGCGGCTTTCAAAGCAGTGTAGACCCGGTTATCAATTTCGGCATCGGCACACAAACGACTATAGACAGCATACTTGTTCAATGGCCCAATAACAGCGCGCAATTGATTGTACGTCCGGCCATTGATACCCTGTTGCAGCTGAACCAACAGGATGCAAAACCTGCCGCTCCCTTAACTGAGGTTCCACCCGCACTGTATGCCAATACCAGCAACCAACTTATCAGGGGCAATGCAAGGCATACTGAAAATGAGTATTCAGATTTTGATGTAGAAAGGCTTATCCCGCGCATGTTGTCTACAGAAGGCCCCAAGCTGGCCATTGCCGATATCAACAATGATGGATTGACAGACTTTTTCCTGGGCAGCGCCACCGGTGACACCGCCAAAATTGGCATACAGCAACGCAATGGACAGTTTATCATACAAACGCAAAACGCGTTTATACAAGACCGTGAGTTTGAGAATACAGGTGTCGCTTTTTTTGACGCTGATGCAGATGGCGACCAGGACCTGATCCTCGCGGCCGGCGGCAACCAGCTCCGGCAGGGCGCTCCGGGGCTGCAGGTAAGACTGTACCTGAACAATGGTAAAGGACAATTCACCCGTGCCGCAGATGCGCTGCCGGCTGTTAATGCAAATGCGTCCTGCGTACGGGTGGGTGATTATAACGGTGATGGCAAACCGGATATCTTTATCGGTACCCGAAACGTACCCGGCAGTTACGGCCTTATACCGGCCTCCTTTTTATTATCGGGCGATGGCAAGGGCCATTTTACAGATATCACGCAGTCAATGGCGCCGGATCTTTTAAAGCTGGGTATGGTAACAGACGCGCAATGGGCAGACCTGGACAAAGACGGCAGCATGGAGCTGGTGGTGGTGGGCGACTGGATGCCGCTGACCGTGCTGAAATACAGCAATGGCAGTTTCAGGAAAGTGCAGGAAATAGCGGCGTCTTCGGGTTGGTGGAACTGTGTAACGGTAGCAGACCTGAATGCAGATGGCTTACCAGACCTTGTAGCAGGTAATAACGGGCTAAACTCCCGTATC
>DATJGC010000232.1:0-3759 GCA_035495345.1 Chitinophagaceae bacterium
ATGTTTTTGCCAACGTCTTCAGCTCTGTCTCTTGTGCGCATCACAATTCTTCTCGGGCTTAATTTTTTTCCTGTAATATTTGCGGGGCAAGCAGCAGTGCATCTTCCGCATTCGGTACAACTATAGGCATCCAGCAGGTTTCGCCAGCTAAGGTCAGTTACATCTTTGGCACCAAAGGTAGTGGGCGTGGCGGCCTCGGTGGGGGCCAGTTCCGGCTGCATGGCATACAGCACTTCGTTTTGTATGGCAGGCATATTATGCATCTTGCCTGCAGGTTGCAGGCGCGCATAATAAGCATTGGGGAAGGCCAGCAATATGTGCAGGTGTTTTGAGTAAGGCAGGTAATTCAGGAACGCGAAAATACCGGCAATGTGCAGCCACCAGCAGACGCGTTCCAATACCAGGAGCGAGTCATTACTAAGGCCGCCCAGCAAGGGATGCAAGACGCCGGAGACAACAAAGTTGAAGGGTGTTTGCACAAGATCATGCGTTGCCCTTGTCATCAACAATGTGTCGCAGGCATTCATGGTAAGAAACAAAGACATCAAAATGATTTCTGCCAACAAGATGTAATTGGCATCGCTTCTTGGCCATCCATCCAGGTCTTTGCCAATAAAACGCCGCAGCTTCAATAGGTTTCTTCTTACAAGGAACGCAACGCAAACAACAATCACCAGCAGCGCCAGCACTTCAAAGGCATTGATAAGAAAAAGATAGACATCACCCAGCGGTCTTGCAAATAAGCGATGCGTGCCCAGGAGCCCGTCCAGTACAATTTCCAGTACTTCCAGGTTAATGATAATGAAACCCGCATAAATAACAAGGTGCATGAGCGCCACCAGCGGGTACTTGAACATTTTTTTCTGGCCAAGTGCCAGCAATAAAAGATTTTTCCACCGGGCCGCAGGATTGTCTGTGTAATAAGCCGGTTTGCCCAGCAAAATATTTCTGCGTATGCCACTGGCCTTCTTAAAGAACAGCCAGCCAGACAACGCCAGCAGCAAAACAAACAATACCTGGGGTAGCAATTGCATCGTACAATTTTGTAAGAGCTAAATTAAAGGTTTTGTTTTTAGTCTGTGGTTTTGTTGTATTTTGTTTCTAAAACAACTACAAATTGCAGACAGACAAAAATTATATACTGGATGAAGCCAGAGCGGCCAAGAAATTGCGGCGCATGGCCTATGAAATAATTGAGAACAATACCGAGGAAAAGGAGCTGGTGCTGGCCGGCATCCGGGAAAGCGGCACCGTAATGGCTACCAATATACAACAGCTGCTGGCAGAGATCAGCAACGTGCGCACGGAGCTGTATATAATATCGCTCGATAAACATTTGCCCAGCACCGTTACCCTCAGCAAAGAAGGCAATTTTACTGATAAGGTGATTATTGTAATTGACGATGTGGCCATGAGCGGCAAGACATTACTCTATGCCATGCAGCCTTTCCTTTCTTTTCATCCAAAAAAGATACAGACACTGGTACTGGTAGAGCGCAGCCACAAAGCGTTTCCGGTAAAGCCAGATTATGTTGGACTGTCCATTGCCACCACCTTGCAGGAACATATTTACGTGGAAGTGGAGGGTAATACCATCAAAGGTGCGTACCTGGAATAATGCAGCAATGAATGAATGCAGTTGCCCGTTTACCGCTAGTAGAACAGCCAATGCCCTCTTAAGCGGCCCTTGCTATTGAGCTCAATGGCAGGTGCAGGTATCTTCAGTGAGTTGAATGCAAAGAGTACCGTTCTCAGCCATTTCTTATTTGTTTTGATACGGGTGAGATCAATATCAGGCGCTATAAAAAAGCGCCGTACGCGTGGTATATCTGTCCTGTCAAACTGGTTGCCCTGTTTGTCTGTCCAGCGGTTTTCTGTGCCGCCCAGCATGCCATCCGCTCCATAGCCTACGGCAACAT
Source organism: Chitinophagaceae bacterium (assembly GCA_035495345.1). GTDB lineage: Bacteria > Bacteroidota > Bacteroidia > Chitinophagales > Chitinophagaceae > JACMLD01. The sequence goes on from DATJGC010000232.1 coordinate 1,920, forward strand.
TCAACCATGCAGGGAGGCTACTTTTTTTAAAGAAAGAATGGAGGTTTGCACTCACCCAATAGGTTTGCGAGTTATAATCTTTTAAGGTACGTTCAAGCGGACCAGACCCAAACAACTGGTTGCGGCGGCCAATCAGTGATGCCTCGTAACTATAGGGCCAGTAACTCATTTTTACCTGCACGCGTTGTTCCTTCCAGCCGAGTTGTTGTGAGAGAAAAGCACCGGCACCTACAACATTAGCGGCCATATCTCCCCAGCTAAAACCCCATTCTGCAGAAAATCCATCCTGTATTTCAATGATACTCTGGTAAGCAACGGCGCTAAGGCTTCCATAGAGCGCCGCTTTATTGGGCGGTAGTTTTGTCCATGCCCAAAGACCCGCAGAGGCCCTGGCCACATTATAAGATGTCCATACATGGCCCAGCTTATCCATCTGCTGCCATTCAGTATTATCATTAAAAAAATGAAAAGAAGAGCGCGGGTAATTGCTGTACCAGGTTTTATCAAGCGCAATGTAAGAGCCTGTCCAGAAGGCCACATGCAAACCGGTTACCCACCATAACCTGGAAGAGGAAACACCTGGCTGAGCCAGTGCTTTTTGTACAGCTGAAGTATCTGTGGTATTGGCTGCCGGCAGCGTATTGTCTTGTGCAAGACTGCACATAGCAAGGGCAACAAGCAAATATGATATGAGAAGTTTTTTGAACAACAGGCGCTAAGCAGTTTTTAACATACAATACCGGATAGAAACAGTAAAACAAAAATACGGGTTCAGGGGGTTAATAGATTGTCAATTGAAAGAAATCAATAACTTAGGCCCCTAATACTAACAATAAAAACGTTGATTATGGATGCCGCCATACAGGATAAAGTTGACAGCTGGCTGAAGGGTAATTTCGACCAGGCCACTAAAGATGAAATAGCCCGCTTGCAAAAAGAAAATCCAAAAGAACTGGAAGAATCTTTTTACCGCAACCTGGAGTTTGGTACCGGCGGTTTACGCGGCATCATGGGCGTGGGCACCAACCGCATGAACAAATATACCGTTGGCATGTCTACCCAGGGTTTTGCCAATTATATGAAGGCTAAGATCAGTGGCGAAATAAAAGTGGCCATTGCACATGACAGCAGGAACAACAGCAGGTTTTTTGCAGAGACCGTTGCCAATGTTTTTGCCGCCAATGGCATAAAGGTTTTTTTGTTTGAAAGCCTGCGCCCCACACCGGAACTGAGCTTTACCATCCGCCACCTGGGTCTGCACGGCGGTGTTGTTTGCACTGCTTCTCATAACCCTAAAGAATACAATGGCTATAAAGCCTACTGGAATGATGGCGGGCAACTGGTGCCCCCGCATGATAAAGATGTAATAAAGGAGGTTGATAAGATTGGTTCTGTAGATGAGGTTAAATGGACTGGCGGTGAGGCCAATATTACTTCCATTGGTATTGAAATAGACAATGCCTATATGGACATGGTAAAGGGCCTGAGCGTATACCCCGAGGTAATTGCCCGCCAGAAGGATCTTACCATTGTGTATACACCCATACATGGTACCGGTATAAAACTGGTACCCGAAGTATTAAAGCGCTTTGGCTTCAGCAATGTGCATATTGTAGAAGAGCAGGCCGTGCCGGATGGCAACTTCCCAACAGTAGTATATCCCAACCCGGAAGAAAGCGAAGCCATGAGCATCGGGCTGAAAAAAGCAAAGGAGCTGAATGCCGATATATTGCTGGGTACCGACCCTGATGCCGACCGCGTGGGTATTGCCATTAAAGATAACAAGGGTAACTGGATGCTGGTAAACGGTAACCAAACCGCTGTGCTTGCCTGCAATTAC
>DATJGC010000233.1:0-4360 GCA_035495345.1 Chitinophagaceae bacterium
ATCTGCTGTCCAAACAATTATACTCTAAGCGCCACCCATGAAACTACCGACTTGCCCTGTCAACAAACCGGCTTTTTTGCCCTGCGCCCTGTTATATGCCTTAGTCTCGTTGTGTAGTTTACTGTTTAACCCCGCCATTGCCCAGCAACAGCTCCTCAAATTTGATCACCTGGACATCGCCAGCGGTCTGTCGCAAAACAATGTAGCCTGCGTTTTACAGGATAGCAGGGGCTTCATGTGGTTTGGTACGCGCGATGGCCTCAATAAATACGATGGTTATAAGTTTACCATTTATCGCCATAGCAATACAGACCCTTACAGCATCAGCAATAATTTTATTACCGCCCTGGTAGAAGACAGCAGCGGCAATATCTGGGTGGGTACCCGGGGCGGTCTTAGTCGGTACGACCGCCGCACCGATCGCTTTCAACGTTTTACCAGTGATAAGAACAACCCGCGCGGACTCTCCGGCAACCTGGTTACCTGCGTAGCCGTTGATTACACCGGCGCCATCTGGGTAGGTACCAGCGATGCAGGTTTGGATGTGCTGGAACCCGCCACCGGCCTGTTTACGCATATGCCCATACTGAACGATGCGCATGGCACACCTGACAAATATGTTAGCGCGCTTTGCGAGGACAGCGATAAAGAAATGTGGGTGGGCGGTTACCACAGCGGGCTTCACCGCTTTAACCGCAATACCAAAACATTCACACGCTATACGTTTGATGCCGCTGACCCATCTTCCCTCAGCGGTAACCAGGTCTATAAAATTTTTAGTGATAGCAAAGCCCGCCTCTGGGTGGGTACAGACGGCTTTGGCCTTAATCTGTTTAATAAGCAAACCGGTAAGAGCGTTCGCTACCGGCATGATATCAATGACCCGCACAGTCTCTCTGCAGATGCCGTTTATGCATTGGGCGAGGATGATAAAGGCAATATTTGGATAGGAACCGAAAATGGCGGACTCAGCATCTTTGACGCAAAGGCCGGGCGCTTTGATAATTACCTGCATGATGAGCTGGACAATACCAGCCTCAGCCATAACTCACTCTATACTGCGTACCGCGATAGAAAGGGCAATATGTGGGTGGGTACATTTTCTGGCGGCATCAATATCTATAACCGGGATAGTAATAAGTTTACCCATTACCGGCACAACTCCACCCCCGGTATCCTCAGCAATAACAATGTGCTGGCCATTGTAGAAGACAGTAAAAAAAGGCTTTGGATAGCCACCGACGGCGGCGGGCTGGATCTGTTTGACCAGTTCAAAAAAACGTTTACTCATTACCGTCATAAGGAAGGAGATAAGAACAGTATCTGTGGCAATTACGTGCTGAATGTATGTGAAGACAGTAAGGGCAATATCTGGATAGGTACCTGGGGAGACGGGGTTACCGTATACAACCCCGAGAAAAATACCTACAAGCATTTTAAGAATGACCCGGCCGACCCGCGTAGCATCAATGGCAATAATGCCTGGTGTATTTTTGAAGACCGTGAAAAAAATATCTGGGTGGGCCTCCACGGCGGAGGGCTTGATCTCTACGACCCCGGCACCGAAACCTTTACCCACCATGTGCATGATGACCGCCAGCCTACCTCCATCTCCAGCAATATCATACACATGATTGCCCAGGATGCAAGAGGTGATTTATGGGTAGCCAACGACCAGGGCGGCCTTAACCTCTACAACAAAAAGCAAAACCGGTTTACGCGGTTTATGCATACCGATAAGGGCAACAGCATCAGTGATAACAATGTAATGGCGCTGTACAAGGATAAAAAAGACAATCTCTGGATAAGCACCATGTCTGGCCTTAACTATTTTAACACTGTTACGCATACCTTCACTGTATACAATATGGCCAATGGTCTGCCAAATAATTTGGTCTTTGGTATACTGGAAGATGATAAGCAGCAGCTTTGGATCAGCAGCAACACAGGTATATGCAGAATGGATCTGCAAACTAAACAGATCAGAACCTTTGGCATTGCAGACGGACTGCAATCATGGGAGTTTAAAGATCACGCCTTTTGTAAAAGCAGCACCGGCGCCATGTATTTTGGCGGCATTAACGGGTTCAATGAATTTTACCCCGATAAGATCACCGACGATAATTTTGACCCGCCACTGGTATTTACCGGCTTTATGGTGTTTAACAAAAACGTGCCCGTTACCACAGACAGCAGCGTTGCAGCACCGCTGCACAAGGTTATTTCAGAAACAGACGCTATAGAATTGCCCTATGCCAGCTCCGTTATATCTTTTGAATTTGCATCCCTTAATTATACTGCGCCGGAGAAAAAACGCTATGCCTATATGCTGGAAGGCTTTGATAAAGGCTGGAACTATATTGGTACCGAAAGAAAAGCCACTTATACAAAACTGGATCCCGGAAAATACACCTTCAGGGTAAAAGGGTTGAACGATAAGGGCGAATGGTCTCAGCAGCAAAAGGCCATTACGCTTACCATTGTGCCACCTTTCTGGATGACCTGGTGGTTCAGGCTATTGGTATTCCTGATGGTGGTGGGTACAGCTATCGGTTTCTACTGGTACCGTATGAACCAGGTACATGCACAAAAATACCGGCTGGAAAAGCAGGTGCAGGAAAGAACCGCACAACTCTTCTCTTCTATGGAAGAAGAAAAGAAATCACGTGCCGCAGCAGAGTCTGCCAACCGTGCAAAAAGCGTTTTCCTGGCCACCATGAGCCACGAAATTCGTACACCCATGAATGGCATCATTGGTATGTCTTCGCTCTTGTCTCAGACCAGTCTTACCCCAGAACAATTAAATTATGCGCATACCATTCAGACCTGTGGCGAAAACCTGCTGATGGTTATCAATGATATTCTAGACTTCTCAAAGATTGAGAGCGGTAAAATGGAACTGGAAGAGAAGGACTTTGATCTACGCACCTGCGTGGAAGAAGTGCTGGATGTGTTTGCGGAGAAGGCTGCGCAGGCGGGGCTTGACCTGGTATACCAGATGGATCCTTCTGTGCCGGAACGCATTGTAGGTGATGCCGCGCGGTTGAGACAGGTGCTCATCAACCTTGTAAGCAATGCCGTTAAGTTTACGCATGAAGGCGAAGTGTTTGTAAAGATCAGCAGCAACCCGCAAAGCAATGCCAATACAATGGAGATACTGTTTGAAGTGCGTGATACGGGTATTGGCGTGCCGGCTGATAAACTGGAACGCCTCTTTAAAGCTTTCTCGCAGGTAGATTCTTCTACAACACGTAAATACGGCGGTACCGGTCTTGGTCTTGTTATTTGCGATAAACTGATCGGCCTCATGGGCGGACAAATAAAAGTATCCAGCACCAGTGGACTGGGTTCTGTATTCAGCTTTACCATGCAAACCAAAGCCTGCATAGAAACAGCCCCTGTATTTGTAAGGGCCGGGCTGGAGCAGCTGGAAAACAAACGCATACTGGTGGTGGATGATAACTTTACCAACCGAACCATTCTGCGTGTGCAGCTGGAGCAGTGGAAAATGTTGCCGGTAATGGCCTGTGCCGCGGATGAAGCCCTGCATATACTCGGTTGCCAGCCTGATTTTGACCTTGTACTAACGGATATGCATATGCCAGAACAGGATGGTGTTGATCTCACCCGCCAGATTAAGCAACGCTATCCTTCGTTGCCTGTGCTATTGCTGAGCTCTGTGGGCAGTGACCTGCATAAGGATGACAAAGAATTATTCAGTGCAGTACTGAACAAACCCGTAAAACAAAGCGTGCTCTGCTCACATATACTGGATAGCCTCCGCCCGGGCAGCGCTCCCTTTATGATGATGACGCCCGCACAGGATGAGTTGCCCGGCAATCTCTCTGAATTGTTTCCGCTGCGCATTTTAATTGCAGAAGACAATCCCATTAACCAGCAACTGGCGCTCATCGTACTCAATAAAATGGGGTACGAACCCGAGATTGCGGAAAACGGCCAGGATGCAGTAGAGAAACTGGAAAAAAATGGTTACGATATTATATTGATGGATGTGCAGATGCCCGAAATGGACGGACTGGAAGCCACGCGCAATATCCGCAGCAATGCATCGCGCCAGCCCATTATTATTGCCATGACGGCCAATGCCATGCAAGACGACCGTGAGAATTGTCTCGGCGCCGGCATGGATGATTATATCAGCAAACCCTTTAAGCCGCATGAAATTGCGGTGATGATAAAAAAATGGGCTTCTTAGCCCATTTTTTTTTGCACCTATTCCTTCAATCAAGATGTTTTCACAAAGCACCGGCACTGCGTCTATCGCCGGCTGATTTTACTTACCGCAAAAAAACCTAAGAAAAAATTTGCGTAACTAAAAAGTTACCTATATTTGTGTAAC
>DATJGC010000234.1:0-3070 GCA_035495345.1 Chitinophagaceae bacterium
ATGTTTTTGAAAGGATATCAGTGAAGGAGCAAGGAAACTTTGCAACCAATAAAAAGCGAGGTTATTATTTGATAAATGGATTATCAGTATGGCGCGCAATGTAGAAACAAACTGCATCAGGGGCAAGCAGGCCAACTAAAACTTAAAAAATTTAGTTATTCTTCTACATATGAATGAAATTGTTAAGGCAATGGCGCAGTTAGTATTATAAATTATGAGCAAGTGTTGGGTTTGAATATCATCGTTCATTGTATATAATTTTGATATTACCTACTTCCGGAACGCGCAGGTGTTTTTAATTTTAAAATCGATGAATGTCTACAAGCGCAACAGTGGCTTGCTAGTATCTTAATGCCTGTTGCAGTAAACGCCGGTCATTCACAGAGCGGTGACTGGCTGCAGAAAAAAAGAAACTCCGATATCCAAATCCTACTTTATGAAAAACACACTGCGCGTCTTGTGCGCTGTTGTATGGTTGCTCACCGGCATTAGCTCCACTACTTCAACATTTCATTGGCAAAACCTGCCTCCCGTGCCGCATAGCAAAACCGCCATTCCTTACCGGCACCTGCAACCGTTTGTATCTCCGGATCTGCTTTTGCAGCGCGAGGATACAGGCCGTAAAGCACTGGAAGAAAAACTTAATACGCGAATTGTGCAGTTGCAGGCCCAGGCTGCCAGCCCCAACACTGTTACGTCTTATTTACTCCCGGTGGTGGTGCATATTATCAGTGATTCTCCCTGGCATGTAACCGATCAAAAAGTGATAGAAGGGATTCAAAACCTGAATGAAGCATTCTCCAAAACCGGAGCCTATGCAGGCGGTGATAACCTTGCAACACCGGGTGCAGACACACATATTCGTTTTTGCCTGGCACAGACAGAACCCGATGGCGGCAACAGTACAGGTATTACCCGTACCAAATCATTCTATGGAGATTTTGACAAAGCCACTGAAGACGGTCGTATGAAAAATCTTATTGAATGGGATACGAAACGCTACACCAATATCTGGCTGGTAGACGGCTTCAATTCAGAAACACTGGCTGAGTATCATTGCGGGCAATGGACGCGCGGTCGTGAAGGTGGTTATGCCCCCCTGCCCATGAGCAATGGACCAAAAGACGGTGTGGTGGTAGCCGGCTTTGGGCCGGTGCTGGCGCATGAGCTAGGCCATTACCTGGGCCTTTACCATACGTTTGAAGGACAGGATTGTGCCAATACAGATTGCAGTACAGATGGTGATAAGGTTTGCGATACACCGCCGGATGCTTCGCCTTATGACTCGCCCGACTGCAGCCGGCCAGATAATTCCTGCAAAACAGATTCTTTGTCGGGCCCCTTTACCCGTAATGTACCAGATATGATCTCCAATTTCATGGACTATTCCAATTATTCATGCCATACTTCTTTTACTGCCGGCCAGGGAGAACGCATGCGAAACACCATTGCGCTGTTGCGCAACAACCCGCTGTTGTCCACTTTATGCAACAGGCCCTGTGCGGAAAATATACTCGCCTCTTTTACGCGCATCAATAACAGTTTTCCGGTGCCCGGCGAGAACATCGTATTTAACAATACTTCTACAGGGGCTACACAATTTGAATGGTCTGTAGACGGCCAGGTACTGGCCACCAGTAGAGCCTTTAGCCATGCATTTGCAGACACCGGCCGGTACAAGGTTACCTTAAAAGCCTATAACGGGAATGCACAGTGCTTTGCGGCGTATAGTGATTTTGTAATTGTGACTTGTGGGGTGGCCGCGCGGTTTTATGCAGATAAATACCTGGGGGTAGCTTCAGAACTAGGCATTCAGGCAGACAGCGTATTGCTTACCAACCGCTCTGTACATGCCAATACATTTCACTGGCTGGTAAGCAGTGATGCTGGTATGGCAGAACAGGAAGTGAGCAATACCAGTGGCAACCTGAGTTATGTGTTTCCGCGCCCGGCCAAATACAAAATGCGGCTGGTAGCTGCTAACGGCAGCTGCGTGGATACAACAGAAATTTTTACGATTAAGGTAGACGACCCGCGTGCCGATGCCGGCATCACCGTTACGGCCACCCGCTGCAATGGTAAAGACCAGGCGCGTATCTCCTTTTTTATGTGTAACAACGGCATTAAGACAATTCCTGTTGGCATGCCGGTAAGTTTTTATGATGCAGACCCCTCCATTACGAAGGCAAATATTATTGGACAATTTTTGTTGCCAGACAGTATTAAAGGAGTATGCTGCGGGTATATTTATGAAACTATTCTGCATTTTGTTAAACCTTTAACCGATACTGTTTTTGTAGTGGTGAACGATCAGGGTAAGAGCTTTCCGCTGCAACTGCCTAACAACCCCGCTATTGAAGAAGCTTTTTACCCAAACAACAAAATAAGTGTAGCCTACAATAGTCCGCGCATAAGCATTTTACCAGCAGATACCACGGTTACAAGAAAACAAGCATTCACCCTGCAAACCAGTACCAATATTGCCAATGCAGTGTACAACTGGCAGCCAGACCCACGCTACACTATTAACTGCGCATGTCCTGCACCGGTAGTAACCGTAACAAACGATGTACAGGTACAATTGCAGGTATACAATAATGAGGGTTGCGTGGCCGATGCAAGTGCACAGCTAAAGATTTTACCACCGGATATGACGATGGACATCCTGCAAACAGACTGTTACAATAAGGACAGCACCCTGGTGAGTTTCCGGATTAATATGAAGAATGGGTACGACAGTATCTTTGCCGGTACACCGGTAGCATTTTATCCCTCGGAAGACCGAAACGCAGGTAGGCTGTTGCCAGCCTTCAACACACAATGGAGCGTGCCGGATGGTTCCGTCTTTAAACATGTGGTGGCCAATGGCAGCACCGGCCAACTTTATGGCTTTGTAAACGACAAAGGCGGTATTGCTTCCCCTGTAATAGACCAACAGTTTGTTGAAACCAATTACAATAACAATAGCAGCACAGCCGCCATTGTGCCGTTTAGCATACGGGTATCACCCGCAGATACCAGCGTGCCGAGAATGTCTCTATTGCAGCTCAACGTTATAGCAGCGGGCGGA
>DATJGC010000235.1:0-6987 GCA_035495345.1 Chitinophagaceae bacterium
AAGGCTTATTACAATACCAATGACGAGATCATCTGGCAGGAGCTGGCGCTGTACAAAGTGCCCACAGAGGTAATTGCCGAAGAAGTAAAGGTAGAACGCCTGCTACGCCAGCACGGTGCCAAGGCCGTGGTGATCAGGAAAGACTATACCGTATTTGAAGTGGCCGGTCAGCGCGAAGAAACCAATAACCTGATTAAGGTACTGGAACCCTACGGTTTGATAGAATTTGTGCGTAGCGCCCGCGTAGCCATTATAAAAGCATCCAATGGTTTTCACGAAAAGCTGAAAGAATTTGAAGCATTGAAACCGGGTTCAGAAATTGTAAAGAATGAGTTCCTGAATAAACAGGAAGAGGTGTTTTCGATGTGAGGAAGAAAATCAAAAGTCAAAATTCAAAAGTAAAAATTCGATAGTAAAACGAATGCTGGTGGTTGAGAATAGAAAACAAAACTAAAGCATACACACTTAAAACTTCAAAATCAAACAAGATGGCAAAACTAAATTTCGGCGGCGTAGAAGAAAACGTAGTAACTCGTGAAGAGTTTCCGCTGGCAAAAGCGCAACAGGTATTGAAAAATGAAACAGTGGCAGTAATTGGATATGGCGTACAGGGGCCCGGACAGGCATTGAACCAAAAAGACAATGGTATCAACGTAATTGTAGGGCAACGTAAGAATTCCAAAAGCTGGGATAAGGCCGTGCGCGATGGTTTTGTACCCGGAGAAACCTTGTTTGAAATTGAAGAAGCTCTGCAAAAAGGTACCATCATCTGTTACCTGTTAAGTGATGCTGCCCAGATTGCCATGTGGCCCACCGTAAAGAAAAATCTTACCCCCGGTAAAGCATTGTATTTCTCTCACGGTTTTGGCATCACCTTTAAAGAACAAACCGGTATTGTACCTCCGCCCGATGTAGACGTATTCCTGGTGGCACCAAAAGGTTCCGGTACCTCGCTTCGCCGTATGTTTTTGCAAGGCCGTGGACTCAACAGCAGCTATGCCATCTTCCAGGATGCCACCGGCAAAGCAAAAGAAAGAGTAATCGCCCTTGGTATTGCCGTGGGCAGCGGTTACCTCTTTGAAACTGATTTCAAAAAAGAAGTGTATAGTGATCTTACCGGCGAACGCGGTACGCTCATGGGCGCTATCCAGGGCATTTTTGCGGCACAATACCAGGTCCTGCGCGATAAAGGTCATACACCCTCAGAAGCCTTCAACGAAACAGTAGAAGAGCTCACACAATCACTGATGCCGCTGGTGGCTGAAAATGGTATGGACTGGATGTATGCCAACTGCTCTACCACTGCACAACGCGGTGCGCTGGACTGGTGGAAGAAATTCCGTGATGCCACCGCCCCTGTCTTTAAAGAACTGTATGAAAGTGTTGCCGCAGGCAAAGAAAGCCAGCGCAGCATTGATAGCAATAGCCAGGCAGATTACCGTGAGAAACTGGATGCAGAACTGAAAGAACTGCGTGAAAGTGAAATGTGGCAGGCAGGCAAAACTGTACGCAGCCTTCGCCCGGAAAATCAGGCACCGGCAGAGGCCAGCAACAAGAAAGCAACCGCAGCAGTTTCTTAAAAGAAGAAATTAGTATTCAGTATTGAGAAGAGTAGACGGCCGATAAAGTATGGTATACTCCTGATGCTTTCATGGCAACGGTGACGGCATCTCTTCTCAATACTTTTTTTGAATACTATTTACAAGCAACTGTTATCGAAATACCCGATACTCAATACTAAGTACTAAACAATGGAAATGGTGAGCCCGGTACCCGTGCAGCTGGCCTACGCGGAAGCAGCAGAAAGGTTAAAGAAAGTGGTGAACAGAACGCCGCTTACCTTCAATCAAAACCTCTCGCGCAAATACCAGTGCAGGGTTTTTTTAAAGAGAGAAGATTTGCAGGTAGTGCGCTCTTACAAGCTCCGCGGTGCCTACAATATGATGAGCAGCCTGCCACCGGAGCAGCTCCAGAAAGGTGTTGTTTGCGCCAGCGCGGGTAACCACGCACAGGGCTTTGCGTACAGCTGTAAAAAGCTAAACGTTAAAGGCGTTGTCTTCATGCCCATTATCACCCCTAACCAGAAAGTTCACCAGACAAAAATGTTTGGGGAAGATTTTGTGGAAGTGGTGCTCACCGGTGATACGTTTGACGACTGTGCCGTTGCCGCAAAAAAATATACGCTAGACAATGGCATGGTGTTTATACCTCCTTTTGATGATTACAAGATCATTGAAGGACAGGCCACCGTTGGCGTGGAAATACTGGAAGACCAGCCCCAGGTAGATTATCTTTTTATACCCATCGGCGGCGGCGGTTTAAGTGCCGGGGTGGGCTCTTACTTTAAAACCTTTTCTCCGCAAACGCGCATCATAGGTGTAGAACCCGCCGGCGCACCTGCCATGTATGAGTCTAAACTGGCGGGCAAACCCATAACGCTGGAGAGCATCGATCGCTTTGTAGATGGTGCCGCGGTAAAAAGGGTAGGAGATATTACCTTCTCCATTTGTAAAGAGGTGCTGGATGATGTGCACCTGGTGGCAGAAGGCAAGGTCTGTTCCACCATTCTCACCCTGTACAATGAAGACGCCATTGTGGTAGAACCCGCGGGCGCGCTTTCTATTGCAGTACTGGATGATTATGCCGAAGAGATAAAAGGAAAAAACGTGGTTTGCATTGTTAGCGGCAGCAACAATGATATTGACCGCATGCAGGAAATAAAAGAACGAAGCCTTCAATTTGAAGGATTGAAACATTATTTCCTGGTGCGCTTTGCACAGCGCCCCGGTGCACTCAAAGAATTTGTAAACCATGTGCTGGGGCCCAATGATGATATCACCCGTTTTGAATACATGCAGAAGCACAACAAAGAAACCGGTCCGGCCCTGGTAGGCATTGAGCTAAAAGAACGGAAGGATTACGACCGGCTGGTAAAAAACATGCAGCGCTTCCAGATAAATTATACAGAGTTGAACAAAAACGATAACCTTTTTGGTTACCTGGTCTGATGCGGGTTGCCTGCTAAGCAGCTCCTCACGGAAACGCATCAGCGCGCTGCCGAAACCGGCAACTAAGCCCTGGTCTCAATTAACAATAAAATACGCTGAGAACCATTGCGGTAATTGCTTGTTGTAACAGCAAGATATTACCCACATACGTGGGAAAATTATTGAAGGCTTTGAGGGTATTTTCTTGATTTATTTGTATTTTTAAAGGGTTGCTTGCTTGCTGCTGAATGTCCACCTATAAAAACCGCCATTTTATTGAATTTTTTCTAACAAAACTGTCTCAACCATGGCAAGCACTGGTTTATACTCCCCTGAATTTGAACATGACGCGTGTGGTATTGGGTTTGTAGCCAATATCAAAGGAAATAAAAGTCACCAGATTGTATCTGATGCGCTTACCGTGCTGGAGAATATGGAACACCGCGGCGCCTGCGGTTGCGAAAGCAATACAGGCGATGGCGCAGGTCTGATGATCCAAACCCCGCACGAGTTTTTCTTTGATGAATGCATTAAGCTGGGCATCCACCTGCCCGCTTTTGGTCGTTATGGCGTAGGGGTTATCTTCTTCCCGCAGGAAATCAGGCTGCGCGAAGAATGCCGCGATATCTTTAACCGCTCTGCAGAGAAACTGGGCCTGGAAATTCTTGGCTACCGCAAAGTGCCCGTAAACCGTGAAGATATTGGTCCTACCGCCCTCAGCGTAGAACCGGAAATGGAACATGTGTTTATTGCCTGCCCTGACCATATCGCCAACCGCGAAGACTTCGAAAGAAAATTATTTGTGCTGCGCAATTATGCCAGTCATACCATCAATAACTGCGTAAGAAAAGATGCCATTGGTTTTTACGTGGCTTCACTATCCTACAAAACAGTAGTATACAAGGGTCAGTTGACCAGTATGCAGGTAAGAAAGTATTTTCCTGAGCTTAGCAATAAACGCATTGTATCGGCCTTCGGACTGGTGCATTCCAGGTTTGCCACCAATACATTTCCTTCCTGGAAACTGGCGCAACCCTTCAGGTATATTGCGCACAATGGCGAGATAAACACCCTGCAGGGAAATCTTAACTGGCTGAAATCTAGTGAGCATGCTTTTTCTTCTCCATTTTTTACCAAGGAAGAAATGGAAATGCTGCTGCCCATTATCACCGCGGGCCAGTCAGACTCTGCTTGCCTGGATAATATGATTGAACTGCTCACATTCACCGGTAGGTCATTGCCGCACGTAATGATGATGCTGATACCCGAGGCCTGGGATGCGAATGACCAGATGGACCCGGTAAAAAAAGCATTTTACGAATACCATGCTTCTATCATGGAACCCTGGGACGGTCCCGCCTCCATTTCGTTTACAGACGGTAAGATGATCGGCGCCACGCTGGACCGGAACGGCCTTCGTCCTTCACGCTATTGTGTTACCAACGACGACCGTGTTATCATGGCATCAGAAGCCGGCGTACTGCCCGTAGACCCCAGCAGCGTTATTGAAAAAGGACGTTTGCAACCCGGGAAGATGTTTGTGGTAGACATGGAACAGGGACGCATCATCAGTGATGATGAACTGAAATCTACTATTTGCTCACAGAAGCCGTATGGCGACTGGCTGAACCAATACAAAATAAGGCTGGAAGAACTGGATGAACCAAGGGTAGCCTTTACCCATTTGTCTGATGCTTCCATCTCGCGCTACCAGAAAGCATTTGGGTATAGTGCGGAAGATATTGATACCATTATAAAACCAATGGCGCTGGAGGGCAAAGAGCCCATCGGTTCCATGGGTACAGATATACCGCTGGCGGTACTGAGTGATCAGCCACAGCACCTGAGCAGTTATTTTAAACAATTGTTTGCACAGGTAACCAACCCGCCCATTGACCCCATTCGTGAAAAGATGGTGATGAGCCTGGCTGCCTTTGTGGGCAATAACGGTAACCTGCTGGATGAAGATCCCAAGCATTGCCATACCGTGGCATTAAAACACCCCATACTTACCAGCACCGAGCTGGAAAAACTGCGGAGCATAGATACCGGCATCTTCCAGGCAAAAACATTGCAGACCTATTTTAAGGCCGATGGAAAACCGGGCTCGCTGAAAGCGGGGCTCGACAGGCTTTGCCGCTATGCAGAAGATGCCGTGCACGATGGTTTTGAAGTGTTGATTCTTTGCGATAGGGCGGTAGACTCTGAACACGTGGCCATTCCCAGCCTGCTGGCTACTGCCGCCGTACACCATTTTTTAATTCGCAAAGGCCTGCGCGGCCAGGTGGGTATTGTGGTAGAAGCGGGAGACGTTTGGGAAGTGCATCATTTTGCCTGCCTGCTGGCCTTTGGGGTAACAGCCATCAACCCCTACCTGGCACTTGCCAGCATCCGCAACATGAAGGTGAACAACGAGCTGGATACCCATCTAAGCTGGGAAGAACTTCGTAAGAATTATATAAAGGCGGTGAACGATGGGCTATTGAAAGTATTTTCTAAAATGGGTATCTCCACCCTGCAATCTTACCAGGGTGCGCAGATATTTGAAATTCTCGGGCTCAATAAAGATGTGGTGAACATGTATTTCACTGGTGCCACTTCACGCATTGAAGGGGTAGGACTGGATGAGCTGGCCAAGGAAGCGCTCGCCAAACATTATTTTGCATTCAGCAAGAAAAATGTACCGGTAGACAGGTTGCCGGCAGGTGGTATTTACCAGTGGAAACGCAAGGGTGAATTCCATTTGTTTAACCCGCAAACCATTCACCTGTTGCAGTACGCTACCAGGATGAATGACTATGCCACCTTCAAAAAATATTCAAAAGCGGTTAACGATCAGAGTGAGAAGGCAGTAACGTTGCGCAGCCTCTTCCGCTTCAGGCGCAGCCGGCCGGCCGTGCCGCTGGCAGAGGTAGAACCTGCTGAAAATATCTTTAAACGTTTTGCTACCGGCGCCATGAGCTTTGGTTCTATTTCATGGGAAGCGCATACCACGCTGGCCATTGCCATGAACCGGCTGGGGGGTAAAAGCAATACGGGTGAAGGTGGCGAAGATGAAAGAAGGTATGAAAAGCTGCCCAACGGTGATTCTATGCGCAGTGCCATTAAACAGGTGGCCAGTGCAAGGTTTGGTGTAACCAGTTTATACCTTACCGAGGCAGATGAACTGCAGATAAAAATGGCCCAGGGTGCCAAGCCCGGAGAAGGCGGGCAGCTGCCAGGTTATAAAGTAGACGAGTGGATAGGCAAGACAAGGCATTCAACACCAGGTGTAGGATTGATATCTCCTCCGCCGCACCATGATATTTATTCTATTGAAGACCTTGCGCAGCTGATCTTCGATCTTAAAAATGCCAACCGCGCTGCGCGCATCAATGTAAAGCTGGTATCAAAAGCAGGTGTGGGCACCATTGCTACCGGCGTGGCAAAGGCCAAGGCCGATGTAATACTCATTGCCGGTTTTGATGGCGGTACCGGTGCATCGCCCATCAGCTCGGTAAAACATGCCGGGCTTCCCTGGGAGCTTGGCTTGGCAGAAACGCACCAGACCCTGGTAAAAAATAAATTACGGAGTCGCGTTATAGTGCAGGCAGACGGACAAATGAAAACCGGCAGAGACATTGCCATTGCAACCCTGCTGGGTGCAGAAGAGTGGGGCGTGGCAACTGCTGCGCTGGTAGTGGAAGGATGCATCATGATGCGTAAGTGCCATATGAATACCTGCCCCGTGGGTGTGGCCACACAGGATCCTGAACTGAGAAAACGGTTTACCGGCGATGCAGATCATGTGGTCAACTTTTTCCGCTTCATGGTAGAAGAACTCCGTGAAATCATGGCAGACCTTGGCTACCGCACGGTAAATGAAATGGTAGGACAGGCAGAGAATCTTGAAGTAAGACCAGACATCAACCACTGGAAATGCAGCAAGCTTGATTTGTCGCCCATATTGTACAAAGAACCGGCATCCGCCTATACCGGCATCTATAACCAGGAAACACAG
>DATJGC010000236.1:0-2650 GCA_035495345.1 Chitinophagaceae bacterium
ATCAACTGTTCCGAGGCACCGAGTACGCCAATGGCCATGGGTAGATCAAAGGCGGAGCCGCTCTTCTTTATATTTGCGGGCGCCAGGTTTACCACCAGCTTTGTACGCGGCATATGATAGGCATTGCTCTTAAGGGCGCTCTCCACGCGCTGGAGACTTTCTTTTACAGCGCTATCGGGCAATCCTACAACGTAATAATTGAGTCCGCCTAAAATATTTACTTCTACGGTGATGGTGACAGCTTCCACGCCGTAAACGGCGCTGCCAAAAGTTTTTACTAGCATGCACAGAGATAATTACCGGTTAAGATCAACTGTAATGATACAGGTAAAACCGGGCAAAAATGCATATGATATAAACGTATGCAACTGCGGTGAAAACAACATTTGTAAACGTTGTTTTCATCTTTGTACAACGGTGAAAAACTAGTTGGTTATTCCATTGTCTTTTCCTTCCAGGTATCGCTTACCGTACCAAACCATCCATAGATTTTAAGTGTACTACCGGCCTGCTGGTTACTCAGGTTGGTAGGCACGTTGGCAAGTATGGTGGCAAACAGTCCGCCATTGATTAGCTGGTTGTTCATCTGGTTGCCGAAATCATAGGTAGGTTTGCTCAAAGAGCGAATGAGGACTTTTACTTTGTCTCCCTTTTCATAAGGGTGATCATCGGCAGTGATGCCTTCACGAAATGGCGGTATGAATTCAAACCCGTCGGAAATATTTTCATTAAAAGATCCGTCGATGCTAAACATTTCGCCCGCATAAAAATTAATGGCGCCGTTCTTTTGTGTACGTATCCAGTAGTAATCCGTAGCACCTGCCAGGTCTTTCGCATAAAAAGTAGCGTAATAACCTTCGTCGTGGTTACTGTCTTTTTTCTTAAACTGCGAGGTAATGGAATCTATCACTGTATTGCGTTTCAGCGTATCCACGGCAACAAATGGAATACCCTTGTAAACAATATTCAACTGATAAACATGGCCAACAAACCCGATGCTGGCAGCACCGGCATCATACCTGTAAGCGCCATTGGCATAGGTAAAAGGGTATTGTTTGTTGCTGGTAATATCAGTAAGTATAATGCTGGCATACGCAATGGGCGCAGGTTCGCTTGCACTGGTATAGTTCACTGCCTGTAAAAACTTAATGGTTTGTACACCGGGCTGATCGTTAATCCAGGCGTCTACATAGGGCAGGGGCTGGCCGTCTTTTACATCCAGTGTTACCACTTTTTCGCAGGAGGAGAAGAGTATAATTGCCAGGAGCGTATAAAAGCTATTCAATATATTTTTCATGGAGATTAAAATTTAAAGTTCCAGGTAATAGAAGGAATCAATGAACCGATAATGGATAAACGCACCGCTTCTTTTTGCTGCGGATCGTCTTGGTTCTGCCGGAAATAAATGGTATAGGCATTTTGCCGGCCGTAAATATTATAAATACCAAATACCCACTCCTGTTTTATTTTCTTTGTCTGCCTTGTTTTCATGGTGGCAGAAATATCCATGCGGTGGTAAGCAGGCAGCCGGTAATTATTGCGCAGGCCGGTGCTGTTGTACGGAATCGCCAGGCCCTGTATATCAAAACGAAGATCTGCAAAAGTGGCGGGTGCGCCGGAGCCATAATTAAACGCGCCTGAAAACTCCCACTTCTTATTGAGTGTGTAAACGGCGGTAGCGTTGAAGATATGGGTTCTGTCGTACCGGCTAAGATACCATTCATTGTTACTGATGCCGGGGGTTTTGCGCCATGAGCGAGACCAGGTATAATTTACCGCACCCTGCCATTTGCCCGTTTCTTTGCGTACCTCCAGTTCCAGTCCATAAGATTTTCCTTTGCCCGTTAGCAGGTCTGCTTCTACCAGTTCATTGAGGTAAAGATTGGCTTTGTCTACATAGTCCAGCAAATCATTCATTCGTTTATAAAAAACTTCGGCAGAAAATTCAAGCGGCAGAAAGCAGGACACCGCTACTGCTCCCACAGAATATTGATCTGTACTGGAAGGCTTGATATTATTGGTGCTGGGGAAGTAAAGATCCACCGGCGTAGGCGATGCTGTGTTGGAGAGCAGGTGCAGAAATTGTGTACTGCGTGAAAAGCCTGCTTTCAAAAAAGTATTCTTCTTTAGTTCATACCGCAGAGAAATGCGCGGTTCAAGATAGTTATAGGTGGTCACCGGTGATCGGTCCTTCACGTTGCTGGCATAATCCAGGGGCTTACTGGTATTCTGCGTAGTGTCCCGGAAATAATAAACGGTGGTATTGCCGAGGTAATTGTACTGCGTGAAGCGCAGGCCGGCCTGTAACGTTAATCCATGGGTGATTTTCCAGGTATCTTCTGCATACAGTGCGGTTTCAGCGCCATACCTCCGTATCAGGGAAATTTCATTGGCTTCTCCATTGCTGGTAAGCAAACCCTTGCCAGGATAAAAATTATAGTAAGCCCAATTGATACCCGCCTTTAACTGGTGGCGGCTGTTTACATACCATGTAAGCGATGATTTAAGACCGGTGGTTTGAATGTTAGAGACCCAGTCGTACTGCTGGTTACTACCCGCATCCGTAGATTTAAATTTAAGGCGGTAATCATACTTTGAATAATACAGGCTGGTGTTCAGGAAAAGCTTGCGGGTAAAAAGATGGTTCCAG
>DATJGC010000237.1:0-3011 GCA_035495345.1 Chitinophagaceae bacterium
CACATCACCCCTGGAAGCCGGTCTCGGCTGGATCACCAAGTTTACCAAAGACTTTACCGCCAAGGCGATACTGGAGGAGCAAAAAGCAAACGGCCTTGAAAGAAAACTGGTTGGTTTTGAGTTACTTGAAAAAGGCATCCCCCGCCATGGCTATGAAATAAAAGACTTTAGCGGCATGACCATCGGGCATGTAACTTCCGGCACACAATCGCCCACGCTGGGCAAGGGTATCGGTATGGGTTATGTGAGCATCGTGCACAGCAACCTGGATGCAAGCATTCTGATAAAGGTGCGCGACAAACTCCTGCCCGCAAAAGTGGTAAAATTTCCCTTTAGCTAATATAATCTGGAAGGGTTTTTGCGTTGATGGGTAGGAAATCCAATCTATAATGAAAGCCATGCCTACCATTCACCTCACCACCTTTATTGCGGCGCCCGTAGAGCGCGTCTTTGATCTCAGCAGAAGCATCGATGTTCATAAAAAATCTTTGGCCCATACCAATGAACAGGCCGTTGCAGGCACCACTTCAGGCTTAATAAAACAAGATGAAACCGTTACCTGGAAGGCCAAACACCTGGGTAAAATGCGCGTGCTGAAAGTAAAAATCAGCAGTATGCAAATGCCGTCTTCCTTCACCGATGAGCTGGTAAACGGAGATTTTAAAGAAATGAAACATGAACACCATTTCAAGCCCATCAAAAATGGTACGCTCATGATAGATCTGTTCAGTTTTGAGAGTCCGTATGGCGCCGCGGGCAAGCTGGCAAACTACCTCTTCCTCAAACGCTACCTGCGCAAATTGCTGGAACGCCGCAACCAGGCCATCAAGGAATACGCAGAAACAGACAAATGGAAGTTCATGCTTAACAAATAGCTTTCTGCTATAGCAATTCAATTGTACCATTTCATACTACATTGCACAGGGGTTGGCGGGTAATGGCCCCATGGGTATCTTTGCGCACCATGACCACAAATGAAACCATTCGGCCGGCATTATATACTTCCTTATCGCCCGCTTTACTGCACTTATATGATCTCAGCAACGCCATTGTTGTAATTATAGATGTACTCCGCGCCACTTCTACCATTGCCACGGTACTCCATAACGGCGCAACTTCGGTTATCCCGGTAGACAGCGTAAGCAAATGCATAGACATCAGCAAACAGATACAGGGCATTACGGCTGGCGAGAGAGATGGCAAAATTGCAGAAGGCCTTGAGTATGGTAATTCACCATTTGAATACCCCCGGCATTTTATTGAAGGAAGAACACTGGTGCTCACTACCACCAATGGTACCCGCTTACTGCACATGGCACTGGAGAAAGGCGCAAAACAAATTATTACCGGGTCCTTCCCTAACCTTTCCGCCGTTTGCCAATACCTCCAAGACCAGCAATTACCTGTGGTGCTGGCCTGTGCCGCCTGGAAAGATCGCGTAAACATTGAAGACATGTTGTTTGCAGGGGCAGTGATAGAAAACGTACAGCAGCAATTTGACATCAATTGTGATTCATCTGCCATAGCGCTCAGCACCTGGCAACTGGCCAAAGAAGATCCTTATGCATTTATGCAGCAAAAGCGTGCGTCTCACTTCCTGCGTTTGAGTAATTACGGGCTTCAAAAAGACATACAATATTGCCTTACCCCCAACAGCGCACCGGTGCTGCCATTGTATCAAGACGGTAAACTTATACTGCAAAATGAACGCGTTAAAGGGGCGAAGGGCGCCACTCACAATTAATCCACCTTTTCCAAAACCGGGTTGGCTATTGATTAAAAATCTGTAGTTTCGTCACAAATCATCTCTCCGTATGAAGTTTATTGTGTCCTCTTCGGCATTATTAAAACATTTGCAACAAATCAGCGGGGTAATCAACGCCAATACCGTATTGCCCATACTGGAAGACTTTCTGTTTGAAATAGAAAAGAACAAGCTGACCATTGTTGCTACCGACCTGGAGACAGTAATGCGTATACATCTTGATATTGAGGCAAAAGACAGCGGCAAGGTTTGTATTCCTGGTAAGATACTGCTAGACTCTCTCAAAAATATTCCTGACCAGCCCCTTACTTTTAATATAGACAAAAGCTTTGCGGTAGAAATTACCAGTGATAATGGTAAGTACAAGGTAATGGGCGAAAACCCTGACAATTTTCCCAAAGAGCCGGCGGCTGATAATACCACGTCGTTTACCATGACTTCAAACGCACTGGTAACCGGCATCAATAAAACCCTTTTTGCCGTCAGCAATGATGATCTTCGCCCGGCCATGACAGGCGTATTTTTTGAGCTGGATAAAAAATACATCCAGTTTGTAGCCACCGATGCGCACCGGCTGGTGCGTTATAAAAGAACCGATGTAAGCTGCCCTTCTTCAGATTCCTTTATTGTTCCTAAGAAACCCTTATCGCTTTTAAAAAGCGTGTTGCCTTTTAACCAGGACGAGATAACCATCAGTTACAATAGCAACCATCTTTTTGTAAAACACGGAAACACACAGATGAGTTGCCGGCTGATTGATGCCCGCTTCCCAGATTATAAGGTGGTAATACCTGCAGACAATCCGTATAAGCTAGTAGTAAACAAAAGTGATTTCCAGGGCGCGCTCCGCCGCGTAGTGGTATTCAGTAATAAGAGTACCAACCAGGTGGTGCTGAATATACAGGGTAGCGAACTGCAGCTGGCCGCACAGGATGTTGATTTTAGTTTTGAAGGCAACGAAAGAATGAAATGCCAGTATGATGGAGAAGACCTGGGCATTGCCTTCAATGCAAAATTTTTGATTGAAATGCTGAGCGGCGCAGACAGTGATGAAGTAAGGATGGAGCTTTCTACACCTACCAAGGCTGGCATCATTAAACCAACAGAAGCTGATGAGGGCGAAGAGCTGCTGATGCTGGTAATGCCGCTGATGCTCAACAACTGATAAACAACAAGGATATTATTATTGCTGCTAGAGAAAAGAACCTGCCCCGCGCAGGTTTTTTTGTGCGATGCTTTTACTGGA
>DATJGC010000238.1:0-5838 GCA_035495345.1 Chitinophagaceae bacterium
TACATGAAGACATCAAAAAACAAACCGGCCGGTTTCAGCAAT
Source organism: Chitinophagaceae bacterium (assembly GCA_035495345.1). GTDB lineage: Bacteria > Bacteroidota > Bacteroidia > Chitinophagales > Chitinophagaceae > JACMLD01. The sequence goes on from DATJGC010000238.1 coordinate 43, forward strand.
ACATAGAACAATACAAAGAAAGCCTGCAGCACCTGGCAGAGGAAGGTCTGCAGGTGATTACCTACAATTTTATGCCGGTGCTGGACTGGTTGCGTACTGATGTGGCTTTCACAATGCCGGATGGCAGCCGCGCCCTCTACTTTGAACGCGCAGCCTTTATTGCCTTTGATCTTTTTCTTTTGCAAAGACCGGGTGCAGAGCAAGATTATACAGCAGATGCCATCAACCTGGCAAAGACCCGGTTTGCCGGCATGACCGCAATGGAAAAAGAAAGACTTTTTAAAAACACGATGCTGGGGCTACCCGGCAGTGATGAAGCCTTTACACCCGATAATGTGTTGCGCGCGCTGGCAACCTACCATGCCATTGATGCAAAAAAACTCAAGGAACACTTGTTCTACTTTTTGCAACAGGTATTACCGGTAGCCGAAGCCGCTGGTCTGCAAATGGCCATTCATCCTGATGATCCGCCTTACCCTGTATTAGGGCTACCCCGCATCATGAGCACGGCGCAGGATGTAAGAGATATGTTGTTGGCCCTGCCTTCTGCTGCTAACGGACTTTGTTTTTGCACCGGTTCCTTTGGTGCCCGGGCAGACAATGACCTGCTGGCCATGATGAAAGAATTTGGTAAGCATATTTTCTTTCTGCATCTGCGCAATACAAAAAGAGACAGTGCGGGAAATTTTTACGAAGCCGCTCACCTCGAAGGCGATGCAGATATGTTTGCTATTATGCAGCAAGCCCTACGCCTGATGCAGGAAAGAAAAGCGAGCATACCCATGCGGCCAGACCATGGCCACCAGATGCTGGACGACCTGCACAAAAAAACCTATCCCGGTTATTCCGGTATCGGTAGGTTAAAGGCATTGGCAGAACTGCGCGGACTGGAGCATGGCATTGCCGCCAGCATGTAAGAAAGACCATAGCTGCGGCAGGCGAAAGATATCAGCCAATATTATTAGGGCACATTACCCTATTTTTGAAAACAATAACCAACAATGATTGCACTCACACCCACCATGCGCTGGTACGGTCCTGATGACCCCGTAAGCCTTGCAGATATAAGACAGGCCGGTTGTACCGGAGTAGTAACCGCGCTGCACCATTTGCCCAACGGGCAGCCATGGACTGCAACGGAGATCAACAAACGCAAATCGATGATCAATACTGCCGGGCTGGATTGGAAAGTGGTAGAAAGCGTTCCGGTTCATGAGGATATAAAAACAAGGAGCGGACAATTTCAGCAATACATAGAAAATTATAAGGAAAGCATACGGCAGCTGGCCGCCGCGGGTATTGAAGTGATAACGTATAATTTTATGCCGGTGCTCGACTGGACAAGGACTGATCTCGCCTATGAACTGCCCGATGGTTCACGCGCTCTTCGCTTTGAAATGGCAGCACTGGTAGCCTTTGATGTGTTCATCTTACAAAGAAAAAATGCTGCTGCAGATTACAGCGCCGAGGCATTGCAAAACGGCGAGCAACGTTTCAGGCAAATGAGCGATGAAGAGAAAAAACTATTGCAACGCACCATCATTGCAGGTTTGCCCGGCAGTGAAGAATCATTTACGCTACAGCAGTTTCAGCAGGCGCTGGATAAGTATGATGGCATAGATGAAAAAACGCTGCGCAATAACCTGGTCTCTTTTCTGCGCGAGGTATTGCCGGTAGCGGAAGCAACAGGCATTAAGATGGCTATCCATCCTGACGATCCTCCCTTTGCCATCTTTGGACTGCCAAGGGTGATAAAAACAAGCGCAGATGTGGAGGCATTGATCAGCGCCCTGCCCTCTGTTACCAATGGGCTTTGCTTTTGTACCGGTTCTTACGGGGTTAGAGCAGACAATAACCTGCCCGCCATGGTAAAGGCATTTGGTGACCGCATCCATTTTTTTCATTTACGTTCTACGCGGCGCAATGCGCTGGGCGATTTTTTTGAAGATAACCACCTGGAAGGTGATGCCGGCATGTACCATGTGATGAAGGAGATTGTGGCGCTGCTGCAGCGCAGGCAGGTGAGTATTCCCATGAGACCAGATCATGGTCACCAGATGCTGGACGATCTTAAAAAGAAAACAAACCCCGGTTACTCTGCCATTGGCCGCTTACGCGGACTGGCAGAATTGCGTGGGCTGGAGCTGGGCATTGCCCAATCATTATTTAATTAATCAACCAACGATAACGCTTATGGCCCTGCCACCGCTTGCTACCAACGCAACAGCTGCCAATGCAGCACCTGCTGCCCAGCAAAGACTGTTGTTTCCCTTTATCATGGTTACCAGCCTTTTCTTTTTCTGGGGCTTTATTCATAACCTCGACCCCGTGCTGATACCACACCTAAAACGGGCTTTCAGCCTGAACGCGCTAAAAGCCTCGCTGGTAGATTCTGCCGTGTACCTGGGCTACTTCTTAATGGCCATACCCGCGGGCATGATAATGAAGAAGTACGGTTATAAAACGGGCATACTCTTAGGACTGGGCTTATTTGCGATTGGCTGTTTTCTCTTTATACCAGCAGCAGATACCATGCAATATGTTTTCTTCCTGGGTGCGTTGTTTATTGTGGCTTGCGGCCTCGCCATACTGGAAACTGCTGCCAATCCATATGCCACCATATTAGGAGACCCTGCTACCTCTACGCAGCGACTCAATTTTGCGCAATCATTCAACGGACTGGCGGCCTTCCTGGCGCCTATCATCGGGGGCAGGCTAATACTGGCAGAACAACCTCTTGATGCCACCGCATTAAATGCAATGACGGAAAGTGCACGTGCACTGTACCTGCAGCAGGAAACATCTACTGTAAAACTTCCCTACATCATTTTAGGCAGCGCCATACTGGTGATGGCAGCATTGTTTTTCTTTACCAAATTGCCTGATATAAAAGAAAAAGACGCTACTGAGAAAGCCGGCTTTTTGCATGTATTGCGGCATAAACACCTGGCGTGGGCCGTGGTAGCACAATTCTTTTATGTAGGTGCGCAGGTATGCATACTCAGTTTCCTGATTCTCTTTGCTACCAAGGCAGCAGGCATTACAGAGAAAGAAGCTTCTAATTACTCCGGCGCTGCCGGACTTGCATTTATGGTAGGCCGTTTTGCGGGTACTTTTTTTATGCGTTACCTGCCGCCGCCGCGCCTGCTGGCCTATTATTCCATAGCCTGTATACTGTTATGCCTGGTAACCATCCTGGGCAGTGGTATGATTACTTTGTACGCAAATATTGGTATCGCTTTTTTTATGTCGATTATGTTTCCTACCATCTTTGCCCTGGGCATTAAAGATATCGGTGCAGATACAAAACCGGCTTCCAGCTTAATCATCATGGCCATAGTGGGTGGTGCGGTATTGCCGCCCATGCTGGCGTATATTGGAGATGCCACGGGCAATTTTCAATACGGCTATGTGGTGCCCCTGATTTGCTTTGCCGTTATCCTGTACTTTGGCCTGAAAGGCCATCGCATCAGCGGCCCCGCAGAACCAGTGCGTTTATAAAAAGTTTTACCCTTCAATTTTTATGCATGAAAAGATATTGCCTGGCGCTTGATCTTCTAGATGACCCACAGCTAATTGCGGAGTATGAGGCGCATCATAAAGAAGTATGGCCGGCCATTAAAGAGAGCATCAGCAGTGCAGGCATTCAGCAAATGGAGATCTACCGCACCGGCAACCGACTCTTTATGATTATGGAAACAGCAGATGATTTTGACTTTGCCCGAAAAGCTGCCATGGACAATGCAAACAGCAGCGTGCAGCAATGGGAGCAACTCATGTGGAAATACCAGCAAGCCATGCCGTGGGCGCGCCCCGGCGAGAAATGGTTGCTGATGGATAAAATATTTTCATTGCAAAAATAAACGCATGAAAGGCAGTGAAACAAGCGCGGTGTCTGGTATAATAGATGCGCACCAGCATTTCTGGCAATACAATGCCACCCAACACAGCTGGATAAATGATGACATGGCCATCATCCGGAAAGATTTTATGCCGGCAGATCTGCAACCCCTGCTGGAAGCTAACCAGGTGGCGGGTTGCGTAGCGGTACAGGCAGACCAAAGCGCAGATGAAACCGACTTCCTACTTAACCTGGCCGCCAATAATAGTTTTATAAAGGGCATAGTGGGCTGGGTAGACCTGCGGGCCGATAATCTTCAGCAACAGCTGGAGCATTATACGCAATTCAGGAAGCTCAAAGGCTTTCGTCATATTTTGCAGGGAGAAGAACCTGCATTTATGCTGCAGCCTGCTTTTGTAAAAGGCATCGGCCTATTAAAGCGCTTTAACTATACCTACGATATACTCATCTATCCACAGCACCTGTCTGCCGCCATTGAACTGGTGAAGCAATTGCCCGAACAGGCTTTTGTAATTGATCACCTGGCAAAACCCTATATCAGCAAGGGTATACTGGGAGAATGGAAAACGCAGATCAACACCATTGCGCAATATCCAAACGTATACTGCAAAGTGAGCGGCATGGTAACGGAGGCGGATATGCGCCATTGGAAGCCATCAGATTTTACACCATATCTGGACGAGGTAAGCCAGGCCTTTGGTACAGACCGGCTGATGTTTGGTTCAGACTGGCCGGTATGCCTGGCCGCAGCTTCTTACCATGATACGCTGCAGATAGTAAAAGACTATTTCTCTACCTTCAGTATGGCAGAACAGGGAAAATTATTTACTGCCAATGCAATTACTTTTTACCATTTAATATAACCATATGGATCTGCATTTACAGAACAAAGTGATCATTGTAACAGGCGGCGCAAAGGGTATCGGCGAGGGCATTGTAAAAGTGCTGGCCAAAGAAGGCGCCATACCCGTTATCATTGGCAGAAATGAAAAAGACAATATTGACACCATGCAGGCCGTAATAGCCGAAGGCGGTAAATGCGGCCAGGTGCCGGCAGAGCTGATGGACCCAGCTGCCTCCGAGAAGGCGGTGCGCAGCGTTATAGAACAGTTTGGCCGGATAGACGGCGTTGTAAACAATGCTGGCGCCAATGATGGTGTTGGATTAGAAAGCGGCAGCTATGAAGCCTTCATGGCATCACTGCACAAAAATATGGTTCATTACTACCTGGTGGCAAAACATGCATTGCCCGAGCTTAAAAAATCAAAAGGCGCCATTGTAAATATCACGTCAAAGACGGCAGAAACAGGGCAGGGCGGCACGTCTGCCTATGCCGCTGCCAATGGCGGCAGAAATGCGCTTACGCGTGAGTGGGCGGTGGAATTATTGAAATACGGCATCCGCGTGAATGCCATTGTGGTGGCAGAATGTTTTACGCCGCTGTATGCAAGATGGATTGAAACCCTGCCCAACCCGCAGGAAAAACTGCGGTCTATTGAAGCTACTATTCCACTCGGCCATCGGATGACAACCGCCGAGGAACTGGGCAATGCCACCGCCTTTCTGTTGTCTGACTGCTCCAGCCATACCACCGGCCAGCTGCTGCATGTAGATGGCGGCTATGTGCACCTGGACAGGGCGCTGGCAAACGCGTAGCCTTAAATATTAACCATTCTTGCTGATGCACTAATAAGAAAACCCGGGCGCCTATTGAAGGCCCGGGTTTTTTATCGGGTAGCCATCTACGTTAGTAGCAGCTGCGTTGGTAGAATCTGTTCAATATCGATTCTGCAATTAATTACTCCGCGGCTTTAAAATAACTGCTTTTCCAAAGATCATAACGTTTGTATTGTGTTTGCAGCCTGCGCTGGAAGTCTGTATAATCTTTTTTTGCTTTAGGACTCCACAATACTTCACTCAGTGCGGTAAGCCTT
>DATJGC010000239.1:0-11422 GCA_035495345.1 Chitinophagaceae bacterium
CTGCCTACACAGACCAACTGGATTTCCCGTATTTTAAACAATTCAGCCAGAAGAAAACGCAGCCAGAAAAAAAGGCAAAGACATATATAGACCAGGTTCCAAAAGAACGAAGGGTGATTGCGGATAAAAAATTTCCCGATGGTGTATGGCTGATGTTTTTACCAAAATTTATTACCGATGAATTTGGCGATGATATTGTAGACCTGCTGAAGGTGCACCTTATTAATGGCACCGGGCTGGCCTATGGTTTTCATTATAAAGTAAATTATGCAGGTAAAACCGGTTTTGATTTAAAGAATGAGTTGCTGGTAAACCAGGATTTTTATGTGCACGATCTCGACTTTGACATACTCAATGACAACCCCACTTTCAGCTGCGAGTTTACCTTGCAGCAACCAGATAAAACAAAGGCGGAGTACTATGAAACTTCGTTGAAATTAAAAGCGCAGCAACTATTCAAGAAAATTGAGGAGATTAAATTAAAGGGCGAATCTAATTTTTCTTACAAACTTTTTGATGCTTACCCGGCACGAAGGGAAGAAGAAAAAATGGACATTACACCCTTGTCTGCCGCAGGGTATAAAGTGTATGAAGCTTCAAAGGCAAGGCAGCACCTGCCACCCGCGCGTAGCGTGGTAGACCTGCACATTGAAAAACTAACTGATAACTGGGAGCGACTGAACAATTTTGAAAAGCTGACCCTGCAGTTAAACGAGTTTGAAAAATATTATGAATTGGCGGTAGCGCATCGCCAGTCGTCCATCATCTTCATCCATGGCGTGGGCACCGGCAAATTGCGCGATGAAATACATGAACAGCTCCGTTTGAAAAAGGAGGTCCGCTATTTTGTAAACCAGTACCATCCCTCTTACGGCTATGGCGCCACAGAGGTTTTCCTTCAATATTAATCGCTTCATTGAGGCCTTGTTGCCTGGTGTTTACAGCTACTGATGGGTTATCTTTGCAGCAACTACCAACCGAGCTATCGATCTCATGGCAACATGGGGTAGGAAAGTCCGGACAGCGCAGGACAATGCACCGGTTAAGCGCCGGGTTCCGGTATACCACCGGAAACAGAGAGTGCCACAGAAAATAACTGCCCCTGTTCTATGAACCGGGGTAAAGGTGAAAACGTAGGGTAAGAGCCTACGATGCCGTGCAGTAATGTGCGGTGTGGGTAAACCTTGCATGCTGTAATGCCACGTATACCAGCGCCCGAGGGCGGTCCGCCCGATGCTGGAGGGTAGGCAGCAAGACTGGCGCAGTAATGCGCCGGCCAGATAAATGATAGCTTAGAAACAAAATCCGGCTTATGAGTTGGTAGTTATTTTTTTACTTCGGGTGGCCAGGTTCAGGCCTCGCCAGCTTACCCCGTGTGCTTTGCATTATTGCCCAGGTAGCCGCCCAGTTCCATCATCCACGCAATGCCCAGGTGCACCATGATGCCACCCATGATAGATTGGGTACGGTAAGCAATAATGCCCAGTAGCATACCGCCAAAAAAAGAAGAGATACATTCAAACAGGGGTTTGCCAAAGTGAATGCTGCAGTAAAACACCGCCATGGGCAATACCGCATCGGGGCCAAGGTACCGTACAAAGGCGAAGACCAGGAAGCCGCGGAAGAACAGTTCAATGCTGAGGAAGTCCAGTCCATAAGAAAGCTCAAACAAAAGCTTGTGCCACCAGGGATGCGTTGAAATCTTTTCTATGAATGCTACTTGTTGCAGTTTGGGGTACATACGCAGGAAATCTGCCTGCGTAGAAGCAAAAGCCACCAGCGGCACCATTATGAGCAGCATGAGCGCATAGGGCCGCCAGTTAAAATGCGCGGTGCTGAGTCCCCAGAAAGAATGTACATGGTGTTGCCAGTACCAGAGTACCAATAGGGGCAGCAACACCAGTAGCAGCCTGGATGGCAGGTTAATGATGATGGCATAATACCTCCTCCATGCATTGCCATCGTTACCGGCCACCCATTGGGTGAGCCCCGTAAAACTCACTTTTAACGCAAACAAGGCAGGTGCCGCCAGCAGCAATAACCAGAACAAGGGTTGCTGCAAGGCCTCACGGTAACGTGTAAACGCCAGCACCAGGAGCGGAATGATGAAGGCAACCGCATACATGGTGTAAAAGCCAAAGAATCTTTCTACACGGTTATTGATGCCGTAGAGCCATTTGGTTTCTACACCCAGCCGATAGTTGATTATAATTAGTATAGCGGCAAAACCTGCGCAGAAAAATAAAAGCCATTTATCTACCCCTTTGAAATAGTCCTGCAGGTATGAAAAGATAATATTCATGGGTATCAGGCGCTGGCCTGGCCGGTGAAGGAAGCCTTCATGGTGGTCATCAGGTTGGTCTCTATCATTTTTGCGGCCAGGGCTATCATATTGTTGAAGGCACGGCGCTGTGATATGCCATGGCCAATGATAACCGGTTTGGAAACACCCAGCACGGGTGTGCCGCCATAATATTCAAAGTTGAAGCGATCAAGAAACTCATGCTGCAGGTGCTTGGCATGGGTAATATCATAAATAGATTCTGCCATTTTCAGTATCACATTGCCCGTAAAGCCCTCGCAAACGGTAACGTCTGAGCTGTCCAGCAGTATATCGCGGCCTTCTGTATTGCCGGTAAAATTGATAAGCTTGTTTTCTTTGAGCAAAGCATAGGTTGCCTGGGCCAGGAGGTTGCCCTTGCCTTCTTCCTCGCCCACGTTGAGCAGGCTTACACGCGGGTGGGCAATGCCCAGTATATGTTTTGCGTACAGGGAGCCGAGTATGGCAAACTGGTTTAAATGTTCGGGTTTGCAATCTGCATTAAGACCTACATCCAGCAGTATGCCGGTAGCACCATTTTCTTTGGGTATCATACTGGCAATGGTGGGCCGCAGTACCCCTTCAACCACTTTAATGCTAAACATGGCACCTACCAGCATGGCGCCGGTATTGCCTGCACTGATAAATGCATCGATTTTGTTGCCAGCCAGGTGTTGAAAGCCGATGGCGATAGATGAGTCGGGTTTTTCCTTCAGCGCGCGGGTGGGGTGTTCATGCATGCCAATAACTGCCGGGGCATGTACTATCTGAACGGCGGCCGGGTCAATATTTTCCTGCTGCAGCAGCGGTGTCAGTTGGGCTACATCGCCAAAAAGAACCAGGCGGGTAGCGCGGGGGGCGGTGGCCAGAAAAAGATGAATGCCCCTGGCTGCTTCCAGCGGGGCAAAATCGCCACCCATCATATCGATGCCTATATTCATCGTGCAAAAAAAAATTCCAATACCCAATACCAGCAGTTGGCTGCTGGCACTGAATGCCGGAATCTATGAGTTAACTACACTTATTTTACAGGAGCTTGTTCTGCTACTACTTTTCCTTTGTAGTACAATTTACCTTCACTCACGTGTGCGCGGTGGCGTACATGTATTTCACCGGTGGTGCTGTCTTTGCTTAAAGTGATAGAACTTGCCGTGTAGTGTGTTCTGCGTTTAGCACTACGCTGCTGAGAATGTCGTCTTTTGGGATTTGGCATGGCTCAACTTGTTTATTAAACTCTTGAATAATCTTGGTTTCTACAAATGCCTTTCGGCGGTTAATTTTCTAAATTCTTTTTTATGGCTTCCAGTCCTTTCCAGATGGGGTTGGTCGCCTGGCCCGGACTGTCTTCTTCTCGTTTTAACATGGCCAGCACCTCTTTATCACAATAGGGGCTGCCAATCTTTTCTTCACTGCACATCCGCTGCATGGGTATACTGAGGTTTACAAACTCATACAACCAATCAGCGATATGCAGATGACTTTCTCCGCGGCCGATGTAATGTACATCCGGATCTTCCTCCTGGGCGTTCATCTGGTCAGGGTCTTCGGCCATTTTTACCACTACGTTAAACTCATCCCAGAGCTGCATTGGAAGGGTACTGCTGCCACAACGGTCGCAAGTAACTTCCAGCGTGCCGCCCACTTCAAACCGCAACAGCATAAAGCCGTTCTGTTTGTCGAGCGTCAGTTTTATATTTGCCCTGCAGTTCCTGAAATCCTGCGGCTGGTAGGGCTCAAAGAACTTGTCATCTACCTGGTACTGGTACTCATGAGCGCCCTGCTTTAATCCCACAAATGCTATATCGTAGTCCCGGCGACCCATGTCTATGAACTTTTAAAGGTTGGCAAAGGTAATACAAAATAACCAAAATAAGGGCATCAAAAGAAGAATTGTTCTATGGCTCCTGTTCAGCCCGGGCGGTGCTTTGCAAAGATAGTAGCTCTTCACCATCAATGCAGCAAAGAGGTTGAAGGGCGGGGGTGGAATCTGCCGCTGCCAAGCCATTAAAAAAGGCAACCGCTATTTTAATTCCATTTTAATAGCTTGTATTACAATAGTTTCTATGTTGCAGTATTAATTCCAGACCTTTATCAACACTAATTAATGAATATCAACATGGATGATGCGAGAATTTTGCTGGTGGAAGATGAACGGAAGATTGCGGACTCACTCAAAAAAGGGCTTTCAGAAAACCAGTACCATGTAGAAGTGGCGTACGATGGGCTGGCGGGGAAGGAATTGTTCAGCAAACAGCCTTTTGATTTGGCCATTCTTGACATTAACCTGCCGGGCATGAACGGCTACGAGCTTTGCAAAGAAATCAGGCTGCGGAACCAGCAGATACCCGTGATGATGCTGACCGCGCTGAATGCTATTGACGACAAAATTGAGGGTTTTGACGCCGGCGCCGACGATTACGTAATAAAACCATTTGATTTTAAAGAACTGCTGGTACGCATCCGCGCCCTGCTGAAAAGACTGCGCCAAACCGCCCCGGTGGTAAATGTGCTAAAAGTAGCAGACCTGGTCATGAACCTGGAAAGCAAGGAAGTTACAAGAGACGGCAGGGCCATTGCGCTGACGGCCAAAGAATTTCAGTTACTGGAATACCTCATCAAAAATAAGAACCGCGTGGTATCAAGAGCCGATATAGCCCTCAATGTGTGGGATATCGATTTTGACACCAAAACCAACGTGATAGACGTGTATGTTACCTTTCTCAGGAAGAAGCTAGACAAGGACTTCCCCAATAAACTGATACATACACAGGTAGGTATGGGCTACATACTGAAGGAATCCTGAGATGAATATCCGGGTTAAAATAACATTGCTGTTTACACTACTGGTGATGGGCATCTTGTCGCTCGTCAGCTATTCCGTTTACTATTTTACAGAACAGGGCAGGGAAGCCGTATTTAAATTACGACTGCAGGCGGCCGCCAACAACCGCGCTAACCTCTTTGCCATGCTGGGCAGCGACCGGATAGACATTCTGCGCCGGGTAGACAGCAGCTCCACCTCGCTGATCTCCCAGAGAGGCCTTGTGATATATGACAGCAGCAACCGCCCCGCCTACGAATTCTTTGGCAATGGCGTTTCACCCGTACTTTTTAGCAAGGAACAGATTGACGAAATCAGGAAAGTAAAAAGCAAAAACTTTAAGCTGGGCGGACTGGATGTAACGGGTATTTACCATACCTACAACAACAAGGGCATTGTTGTATTCAATATGGGGGTGGATGAGGACGGAAAAAAAAGAATTGAAGACCTGGGCCGGATATTGTTATCGAGCCTGCTGGTGGGCGTTATCATTACCATTCTTACAGGCTATATATTTTCTACCCAGCTGGTGCGGCCCATCAACCGCATCATACGGAAGGTAAACGAGGTATCTTTCAATAATCTTTCTGAACGCATTAAGGGCGGCGATGGACAGGATGAGCTTTCCAGCCTTGCCAATACGTTCAATAACCTGCTGAGCAGGTTGCAGGAATCCATTACCATTCAGAAGCGTTTTATCTCTAATGCCTCACATGAACTTTCTACCCCGCTTACGTCTATCAGCAGCCAGCTGCAGGTAACCCTGCACAAAGAGAGAAGTATTGATGAATACCACAACGTGCTCTATTCTATACAGGAAGATGTTGAGCAGATGCGGCAACTTACCAAAAGCCTGCTGGATATTGCCAAGACCGGGTACGAAGGCGGCATTGAATTAAGCGAAGTGCGCATTGATGAGATAATGCTGAAAATTGTGGCCGATGTTAAAAAAATAAACGCCGCGTATGATGTGGAACTGGAGTTTGGTGAATTTCCGGACGATGACAAAAGTTGTTTAACCTATGGCAACCCTGATCTGCTGTACAGTGCCATTAAAAATATTACGGAGAACGCCTGCAAATATTCTTTTGATAAAAAAGCTTATCTCTTTCTGAAGTTTGAGAACAACAATATTATTACACAGGTAAAAAACAATGGCGAAGTTATCAGCGCTTCTGAAATTGAAAGCATCTTTCATCCCTTCTACCGCGGCCGCAATGCCGGTGATACACGCGGTTTTGGTTTAGGCCTTGCATTGTCTCAACGCATTGTTTCTTTGCATAAGGGCAGGGTAACAGTAGAATCAGACGCCGTCAACGGCACCGTATTTACCATTACTTTTCCATCATTAAACACTTATTGATAAATTGTTTAATGTGTTTTTAATTAAACCACTTGCACTTACTAAAGATAATTACTGAAATTTATAAAACTGGTCGGTACAGCATTCTCACATTTTTTTCATAGGGTGGTTTTAGGTTGCATTCTCGTCTTAACAAAGGGTGTTGGTAATAAATCCTTCACCCTTTTTTTATGCCTTCTTTTTTATAGCGTCTTCCCCTTTCATCATTGTAAAAAATTCTTCTGCATAGCTAATGCCTACGGGTATTTCAGGACCGCCAATCATCACTTTTTTACTACTTACTTTTTCAATCTTGCTCAAGGGTACAATGTAAGAACGATGTATGCGTACAAACTCATTGCCTGGTAATTTTTCTGTAATGGCTTTCAGGCTCATGAGGGTGAGAATGCTTTTATTATCTGCTAAATGAATCTTTATATAATCATCCAGTCCTTCAATAAAGGAAACATCTTTTAAATTTACTTTCACCAGCTGGTAATCTGCCTTTACAAAGATGGAGGTGAGGCGCAGTTCCTGGTTGAGGTTGAACTCATGGTATTCCTTTGCTTTATAAACAGCTTTTACAAACCGATCATACTCAAAAGGTTTTAGTAAATAATCAATGGCATTTACATTGAAACCTTCTACCGCGTACTCACTAAACGCCGTGGTAAAGATCACCATTGGTTTATGGGGCATACTGTTGTAAAGCTGCAGTCCATTAATATCCGGCATTTGTATATCCAGGAACAGCAGGTCTACTTTTTCTTTTTGCAACACATTCATCGCCTCTATTGCATCAGTAAAGAAACCTTTTACCTGCAAAAAAGAAACCTTGCTGCTGTACTCTTTTATTAGTTGCAGCGCCAGGGGCTCATCATCTATGGCAATACAGCTGATCATTCCAGGTCAATGGTTAAGTTAATAAAAAATGTTTCAGCCTGGTTGTCTATCAGCAGCTGGTGCCGCTGCGGGTACATGAGCGCCAGCCTTCTCTTTGTGTTACTAATGCCCATGCCCGTGTTGTCTGCATAAAGGTTGCCATGCGTATGTTTTTTATTGGCTACACTGAATTGAAGTTGCTGTCCGCTTACCGCGAGTTCTATATCAATGCTGCCCGCCTGGTGCGTGCTCACCCCGTATTTGAATGCATTTTCTACAAATGAAATAAAGATAAGCGGCGCTATCATTTGCTTGTCCGTTTCACCTGTTACGTTGAAATGGATAATTGATTTATCTGTGAGCCTTACCCTTTGCAAAGAGATATAATTTTCAAGGAACTGGATTTCTTTTGAGAGCGGCACCAGGTGCGCTTTGGTGTCTTCCAGTACATAGCGCATGATGGAAGATAATTTCATTACTGCCATGGCGGTGTCTGCACTGTTGGCCACTGCCAGCGAGTAAATATTGTTGAGTGTATTAAACAGGAAGTGGGGGTTTACCTGAGATTTCAGCAAGGCCAGCTCTGTACTTATCTTTTCCTTTTCAATTTCTTCATTGCGTCTTTCACTCCTGAACCACTGGTTGATAATTTTGATGCCGCCACTGATGATCAGTATCAGCAAAAACATCATGAAGGTACCCGGGAAAGCAAAGGGAGGAATTTTACGACCCGGCGATCTTCCTGCTCCCGGATGCCTGGCAATGGCTGGCAGCTCAGCGTGTTCCTTTAATGCATTGTTGTTTGCCGGCGCAAAACTGAGGGTGGGCAAGGGCATGTCTACAAACTCAAAGTAAACATAGGGTATCAGGATAAAAAGGCCCAGCAAGGCCAGTATGCTGGCCAGGTAGGCGGTGGTTTTTCTTTCGGCCAGTAAGCGTGGAATCAGCACCAGCGAGTGCAGGTAATAAAAGCCCATCAGAAAAACATTGGTAATAAACAGAAGCCATTGCCATTTGCGTTCGGGGTGAATGGGCATATCTCTCGGGCCCCAGAAATTGGCAAAAGGCAATAACAGGAAGCCTGTCCATGCCGCTATGTGAATGATAAGCTGAAGTATTTTCTTGTTCCGGTGCTGCATAAAACGGCCGCGGCAGATGATTAAGATGCGCAGCAAGGTATTGGCATGCGGTTGAAAAGTAAAATAAAATAGAGCAACGGCTGAATTTCATCGGTCAACTACAAAAAACTTGCTGCCACAAGCCGCTGACTATCAGCGGATGTACGTTTTGAAGGCAACTTTGATGGCTCAAACGCTATGATATATTAGTTTTTTTTATTTGTTTTACATCATCCAAGCCCCCCATGAAAGACCTGCATCTGCAGGTTTTTTATTTTTACAGCAGATGGTTTATCAAGTTCAATCTCCTAAAAACCGTAACCCTTTTCTAAACTTGATAACCCCTTCGTACCATGAAACCCTTTATTACCCTGGCCCTGGCCATCATTATTGCCAACGCTGCAGTAGCAGGCTCCGGCAATCCTTCTTCGGTTCTTTTTCCCGCTTCCTTTAATAGTGCTTTAAAAGAAAATCGTTCATTATATAGCAATGAAGGCGCAAAGGTTTGTGCCTGCCAGCTGCTGCGCGTGGCTTCCCGCAATGAAAAAGAACAACTGGTGGCGGTATTTGCGCAAAGCAGCAATGATGGTGAAGTAAATGCAGATATTGCAGCTGCTACCAGCGTGCTGGAAAAAGAGAAAAAACACATGAAGCTGTTCTTCTACAGTTCTATAAAAATGGCCGGCAGCATTACAGCCGCTACTCCCTGCAGCCAGTTGTACAAGCATATACAGGTAAAGTACAGCAATATAAAAATGTATGATGTGCTGGATGCTGATGCGCTTACCAATAACAACCTGGCAAGACGTTAAGGCATTAACCGGTAGTCATCATTAATATTGTTCATGATCATTCGGGAAGTCCTGGCTCTTTACATCTTTAATATATTCCTGCACCGCACCGGTGATGGTAGAAAACAGGTCGAGGTATTTGCGCAGAAAACGCGGGGTAAAGGCCGTATTGATGCCCAGCATATCATGCATTACCAGTACCTGGCCATCTGTGTGTTTGCCGGCACCAATGCCAATAGTGGGTATGCGAAGGCTTTCTGAAACCTCCTTCGCCAGCAGGGCGGGTATCTTCTCCAGCACCAGCGCAAAGCAACCGGCTTCCTGTAAGAGCAGCGCATCTTTCTTCAATTTTTCTGCCTCTGCTTCTTCTTTGGCGCGCACGGTATAGGTGCCAAATTTATAGATAGACTGCGGCGTAAGGCCCAGGTGGCCCATTACCGGTACGCCGGAGGAGATAATGCGTTTGATAGATTCCAGCACTTCTTCGCCCCCTTCCAGTTTTATA
Source organism: Chitinophagaceae bacterium (assembly GCA_035495345.1). Taxonomy (GTDB): domain Bacteria; phylum Bacteroidota; class Bacteroidia; order Chitinophagales; family Chitinophagaceae; genus JACMLD01. The sequence continues at coordinate 9,780 of DATJGC010000239.1, forward strand.
GAATGCGCGCCGGTTTCCTTCATGATCCGGATGGTAGAACTGAGTGCTTCCTTTGAATTGCCCTGGTAAGAACCAAAGGGAAGGTCAACCACAATCAGGCATCTGCCGGCACCCCGCACCACGGAAGAGGCGTGATAGATCATCTGGTCTAGCGTAATGGGCAAGGTGGTTTCATGCCCAGCCATTACATTGCTGGCAGAGTCGCCCACAAGAATAATGTCGATGCCTGCGGCGTCAAAGATTTTGGCGAAGGAATAATCGTACGCGGTGATCATTGAAATCTTCTCACCGGCATCCTTCATTTTTTGCAGCGTGTGCGTGGTAATCTTTTTTACTTCTTTGTAGGTTGACATCAATATTTATTTGGCAATGACCGCGGGCCACTGGTTACACCACTATTTCCCTTGATTTTACTTCTTCGTATAAGGTATGCAAAAGGCCATCTGCCAGGCCAATTTTGGGTACAAATATTTCTTCAATAGACGCCCAGCGCATCACGTTAATATAGATCTGTATGGCAGGTAAAATAACATCTGCCCGGTCTTCGCGAAGATTGTATACGCGCATGCGGGCGTACAATGAAAAACTGCTGAGCTCTTTGTAATAATCTTTCAGCAGATCCAGCGGCAGGGGTTTCCCGTCTTTCTTTTTAGACATGGAAAATACTTTATTGATATTGCCGCCCGTGCCAATGGCTACTACAGATTTCTGGCCTTTTGTTTTATCGCGGATGTAATTTTTCATTTCATCCCAGTGGCTCTCAGTCACCTGGTTTTTCAGCAGGCGGATGGTGCCAATATTAAAAGATTGTTTAAAGACCAGCTGGTTCTGGCTGAAGAAAGTGAGCTCCGTACTGCCACCGCCTACATCAATATAGAGGTAAGAATGATCCTTGTCGAGGTTTTCGGCAATATGATTTTCATAGATAACCGCGGCTTCCTCATCTCCGCTGATCACTTTTATCTCTATACCGGTTTCGCGCTTTACGCGTTCAATAATGGCGGGCGAGTTAACCGCGTCACGCATGGCAGAAGTAGCGCAGGCTTTTACATGCCTTACCTCGTACACATCTATGAGGCATTTGTAGGCGCGGATGGTCTGCAGGATCATTTCTGTTTTCTGGGCAGAAATTTCTTTTTTCTCAAAAACATCAAAACCCAGTCGCAGCGGAACCCTCACCAGGTTAAGTTTATTAAAGTCCGGTTTGCCTTCGCTGTTTCTTACCACGTCAGAGATAAGCAGTCGCGCTGCATTACTTCCAATGTCAATTGCTGCCAGTCTCAATGGTTAGTAGTTTGTATGAACGATGTTGTTTCTGCGCCGGTGCTGCCTGCAAACTACATAATATCAGGGTATACAACAGCCGGCATGGGTAATTCTTTTGCTTCAGTTTCCGGCTGAACGGGTTTTACAGCACTGTGCAGGTAATTATAAATCTCCACCTGTGCGCGAACCCGTTTACCGGTAGACCTTACATATTCATTGGTAAGCTCATTGTTCAAAATTCTGGCTTTCACATTAGCATTCAACTGAATGTCCAGAATAGTTTTCAACACTTTCTTAATATCGGGGTTAAAGATGGGGCAGGTTACTTCTACCCGGTGATCAAGGTTGCGTACCATCCAGTCTGCAGAAGAGATAAA